>NZ_KV816911.1:0-462 GCF_001814485.1 Rothia sp. HMSC066G07
GGTAGGTTCCTTGCTCCACCACACACCCACCATCCAACACCACCACAGAATCAACACCACGCAACGTCCACGCACGATGAGACACCAACACCACCAAACGCCCAACAGCAGCCACCTTCAACCGAGCAAAAATCTCCTCCTCAGTCTCAGCATCCACAGCACTGGTCGGCTCATCCAACACCCACACCGGCGCATCCCGAAGAACCACACGCGCCAACGCCAAACGCTGCCACTGACCACCCGAAAGACCAACACCACCAAACGACTCACCCAACTGAGCATCCAAACCACCCTCAAGACCACGCACAAAATCATCAGCACAAGCCACCGACAAAGCCGACCACAAATCAGCATCACCAAGACGCTCAACAGCCTCCTGCGGCAAACCCAGAAGAAGATTTTCACGCACAGTCAGTTCATAGCGGCCGTAGTCTTGACTCACCAAACCCACATTTGCCAACA
>NZ_KV816912.1:0-18095 GCF_001814485.1 Rothia sp. HMSC066G07
CCTGGGTAACCCGCCACAAATCGCCGTTCTTCACGAAATCCTGACCACTATTAACAGTCAGGCGGCGCGCGTTCTTGCGGGTCACCACAACATCACCCACATGCGCACGGGCCTCATTATGCAACCGCACCGAACCATGCTCAGGGCGCACGTGACCGCGCTCCATGGCATGAGCTTGCGCCAAATCATTCAGCTTGCCCACGGTCTCATTGGTCGAAGCAATCATGATGGACTGCTTGCCAGCGGTGGTGTCGTCACGCCAGGCGGTGAAGACCTGCTCGACCATCACATCAGATTCACCGGCAACAACACGGCCCTGAGCCTTATACCAATCAAAAGGAGCGTCGGCACCAACTAGGGGCGGCTCACGCAACGCCAGGGTCGCAGCCGCTTCATCCGGGTTCTTAAAACGGAACAGCTCATCGAGGTGAGCGGCGCCAACCTCACGGTCCACCAAACGCAATGCACCGCCAGAACCCACAGCAGAAAGCTGCCTGTAGTCGCCCAGCGCGCGCACCAGTGCGCCGCGCTCTTGCGCCAGTTGCAGGATCTGCTGGAACTTCGGGGTGGAGACCATACCGGCCTCATCAACCAGAAGAACATCACCAGCACGCAAGCTAACAGGCGCGCCATTCTTCCAGTCAGACAAAATCTTGTCGACCGTATCAGCCTCAATGCCCATCTCTTCACGCATTACCGCCGCCGCAGCGGCAGTCGGCGCCATACCCACCACGCGCCCGCCAGATGCCTCAATCGCGTTGACTGCAAGGCGAGTGGATGAGGTCTTACCCGCACCGGCGGCACCAATGCCAACCACCAGGAGCTTGTCACTGGTGGCGAACTCGCGGGCCATGCGTTCCTGACCTTCGGGCAAGGCGTACCCTTGCAAGGCCAGTTCAGCGCGACGCTTTTCAGCCTCCATCTCAAAGACGTCAAGGCTCGAAGCGGGAATAACCTGCTGTGTTGCCGCGTCCAAAATGGCACTCTCAGCAGCTAGCACACGCTCAGAAGTAAACAGCTCATAGTTGATTTTTTGGTGCTGGCTCACCCCGTCAGCGCGCATAAACTCGCGCGGAGTCAACCGCTGGCTCTGCGCGTGCAAGGGCAGCATCTCAGCGTTCAGGTGCTCACGAATTGAGGACAGCAGAGCAGCGTCCTGCTTCTCATTCAAGCCCATATCGCGCCCATAGCGTAACACTTCAGCGTTCACGTGAGTGCGTCGCCAGGTCGAGCGGGACTCTTCCAGGCGCGCGACAATAGCCGCCGCGTGCTCTTGCACGGGCGACTCATACGCCTGCTGACGCTTCGCCTGCAGGATGTTCTGCTCATACTCGGCTGACGCCTTCTTAAGCTTTTCCGCCAGCGCACCCTCAACCGGAAGGTCCACACCCTGCTCACGCAGTACGTGCGCTTGCGCAACCCACTCAGCGTGTAGCTCTTCCAGAGAGTGCACCCCCTCCTTCGCCGGACGGGTCGCCAGCGTCGCCTGCTGAGCTAACTGAATGAGCTGCTTCTCACTCGGCGCGTAACCGTGCGCCTCGACAAACTGTGCGGTCACCTGCTCCAGGGCGGCACTAATTTCGCCACGGCGCGACGAGAAGGCCCGCACCATCTCATCATCAATGCCGACAATTTCGTGCACAGGTTTCTTCCCGTTCAGGGATCGTGCCTCAAACTGCAAGCTAGTCAATTCAGTCACATACTGCTGGACACGGGCGTTATAAAGTTCAGATGCCTCAACACCGTACGCATAAATCATGCGCCCATCAATCGAAGACCACTGACCATCAACGCCCTGAACACGGTTGGCAATCACGACGTGATCGTGCAGGTTCGGGTCGCCCGCGCGGGAATCCCAATGACGATATTTCGTACCAATCACACCGCCAGCAGTGTCAATCTGACGCACACCGTTGCGGCCACGGCGGGTCATCACAACGTTCTTTTCTAGGTGACGAATCACGTCCTGAATGGCACGCTCATGCGCTGACTCAATGCCTCGGCGTAGCTGCTCATCTCCAAGGCCCCAGGCAATAGAGACGCTTTTCGGCGGGGTGAATACCAGGTCATACCCGGCGACGGCCTTCTGAGGCGCCTTAGAATTCTGAGCCACGAACTGCACCAGCTGTGCGTTGCTCGGTTCGATTCCACGCTCGTCACGGAACATCTGTGCGCCGACACGGAACCGGATTTCCTTCATCTCAGCCGTGGTCGGTTCGGCACCATCATGCATGCGGCGGTGACGTGAAACTTCCTCCTCAACACGCAAGGTGAAGGGCGTAACGCCCGCATAGTCCGGGTGGATATGCGGCGCAGCCTGCTCCTTGTAAAGCTCTTCTTGTGCCTTCTTACCTGCTCGGTGGGCAGCTTTAATCTCCTCACCAATGAGTCGATACTGAGCTACAAATTCATCACGATCTGCATGAAAGGTCTGACCAGAAGCCGTATAACGCTCTACCCATCGTGAGACGGTGGGCTGACTCATCGGAGAACCTTGTGCGGTCATTTCATCAGCAATCTTCTGCTGACTCATCCCCTCATGCGCACGACTCAACAGCTCCCAGGCACGCTCAGCGGCCTGCGAACGGTACTGTTCAAGAGCTTCTTCATAGACCTTCTCATAGACCTCAGCTGCCGGTGCACCATGCAAAGTATCAAGAACCTCACCGGTGGAAACAGGGGTGAACTTCTGCCCAAACAGGGCATGCATGTGCGCCTCAGAAACCTCACCATCGAGATTCAAAGATGCAGCAGCTGAGCCAATCCACTGACCCGGCGGCATGCCATGAACCGTGTAATAGTCGCCAATTTCGCGGTCTTTTGCGCGCAGTGCATCGCCAGTGGCGACTTCGTTCACGTAGTACTTGTAACCGTCGCCAGCACTGAGTTTGTGGACGGTCATCATGGCACTATCTTAACACGAATAACTAAGATTATTCACCTTATTTATATGATGCAAGAGGTGTGACAAAAAGAGAGTGAAACGTTTCAGCTCCACAGGTGCGAAGAATGAGCACACACCAGGTGGAGGCGCTGGAACGAGAAACGGTTTTGTCCGACACGTCCTGTGTCGCGCTCATCCACAGGCGGCGCCGGTGTGAATGATGAGCCCTGCTCTCTTGGAAGGAGCTTGCGGAAGGAAAGAGAGGAAACAGGGCTCTCATGCATTCCAGGCAGCAGACAGTGGGAAAGCTGTGCACACCTCGTGGGTCAGGGCGCATGATGGAGAGAGGAGCTTGCGGGGTGAATCAATCTGCGGGCTGTCCACAGGTCGTGTGCAGATTGTCCACTGGCGCGTGCCAACTGTGGAAGAGCGAAACCGGCGGCTGCGCCGCCGGTTTTTCCGTCACCGGTGACGGAAAAACTCGCGCCCGATAGCCCAAGCGTGTAGTATTTAGGTGAAGAATGTAATGAACGGCCCCAAAAGTTCATTGAGCATCATTGAGAACAGACGCCCCGAACTTCAGTCAGAAGTTCGGGGCGTCTGTTGCTGTGTAGGCACTAGGGGTGTTTAGGGTTGGTGTTCGTCTTGCTGTGACCCGACCTGCTGAAAAATGAGGCCCTAAAGGTTAAACTAGAGTGTAAGAAATCAACCTCTTCCCCCTTTGAAAGGAACCACCCTCATGACTCGCTCACCCCGCACTATCGCCGCCCGCCGTGCTCGCGAAAACGCCGCAGCCTTCGCAGAACGTGAAGCAAAGCTGCTGACCTTGGCTGAAAAGTTCTTCTCCCTTGAAGCCTCCAGTCCCGCCGCCAAAATTGAGGACGAAATCGAAGCCCTGGAGAACAAGCTCGCCACTCTGCGCGAAAAGCTTGTGACCGCACAAGCTGAAACTCAGCAAAGCCTCGCCGCGCCGGTTGCTGAGATGAAAGCACTGAAGGTTTCCAAGGACGAGATCGCCGCCCGCCTCGGCATCACCCGCGCCGAAGTGACCGCACTGCTGCGCATCTCTGCCAAGGCTGACGCTGAACCTGAAAGCGAGTAACGCTCGTGGGCACCGCATATCAAGGCAACCAGAAAAAAGGACTTCGCCCCTACGTTCACAAAAGCAAACGACGCGGCTCCGCTGAACGTGCTGGCGTCGATATTCGCGACGTCCCAAAGGTCGAGCCCGGAAACTATTCCCTGCTTCTCTTGCTGAATCAGGCACTCTCCTACCGTCTCTCCCCCACAAATGAGAACGGCGAACCTGTCACTGAATGGGTGCAAACTGATTCCCGCAGCACCTTGCGTCTGGTCGCTGGAACCATCCAACCCACCGGCGCAGATGAGCCCCGCCGGATTCTTCCCACAGGCAAATTTGCGCGCGCCGCGTTCCTATGGCTCATGCTCGCAACCGCAAAGCATCAGTCACCGAAAATCTCAGTCAGTTCATTCCTGGACTTCCTCTACAAGTTCTATGCCTCTGGCGCTGCGAACTTCACCCCGGAACAGGAAGCTGAAGCCATCGAACAGCTCCACGCCCTGCTCGCCGTGCAGGTTGAAGCTGTCCTGACTGGTCCGACCCCGGATGGAAATCTCGTCAAGAAAACCTACAGGTTTTCCTTGTCATCATCTGCCGATTGGGTGTACTCCTCCTCGGGTATGCCGCTTCTGAATGAGTCAACCGTCGTTCTGGCTCAGCCTTTCTACAGCCATGTTGCCACTTTCTTTGTGGTCACCGGCACCGGACCCGCTCTCATTCAACTCGCGGATAAAACACAGTCGCCGTTCACCTTGGACGCGCTCATCTGGTTCTCGCATTTCACCTATCAAGCGCGCCTTGCTCAGCGGTCTATTGGGCCGGTGAGCTGGGAACAGCTACGCAATATGTTCGCGCCGGATCAGACTGACACTCGCTTCTTGAAGCGCGTGAAGGCATCAGCTTTCGAGCTGGCGAAGCTGGATAAGCTGATGATGCTTTCAGCTGAGGTTCTAGAAGGTCGTGGAGAACACGGCCCTGTGCATGGGCTCATCTTCCACCCGGTACCTTGCGACGCATTCCACAAGAGCATCATTGACAGCCGCTAAACAAAAGATGGGCGGGCCGATACATCTTATATGTATCGGCCCGCCCATCTGTTTAGAAGAGCTGCGTCTGCCCTTCCATCGTCAAACCTCTACCAAGCCGGTCTACTTCGTCCTGTCGGTAGCCGTGCTTGAGAACGAGCTCGCGTAGTGCTCTAGAATCTGCCGCGCGTTCAGCTCGACTCCGGCGAAGAAAGGCAAGGCCGTGCAGGTTGTCACGGCCGCGCGCCGCGCGTTCACGCATGTTCTCGGCATGGTCGCCAAGAAAAAGATGAGAGCCTGCGCCGTTCTCAGCACGCACGCATAGCGGATTGTCGCACAGGTGCGTGACCATCTCAGCAGCTTCCACGGCATCATTTCCGAACGCAGATGTGGCGGCGTATCGGTGGGCGCGCCACATTTTTTCGCCTGCCTCCGATTCAGGGTCTTTAACCCAAAACCTCCCGTAGCCATCAGCGCCGATAGCTCCGACCCATACCCAGCAGGCACCGGGGCTATCGCCTTTGACGACTTTCTCCCAGAAGCGGCGGGCCTCTTCACTTTGGTTAGCCTGTTGCATCGGTGTACTCCGATCCGCCGTACTTGCCGATACGGTCAAGCACGGCATAGACGGTGTGGCGGCTACAGTTGAGTTTTCGGGCGATAGCAGTCTTGGGAACACCCATAGCGGCTAACTCCCGTACCTGACGCGCTTCATCGGGGCTGAGCTTCGGGGCGCGGTCGTACTTTCCGGCTGCCCTGGCTATCGCAATGCCCTCAGCTTGCCGTTCACGGATGATGGAGCGCTCCAGCTGCGCAACGGCCGCGAGAATGGTCAGCATGAACTCGCCCTGCGGGGTGTCCGTGTTCAGAGCGGGGTTATCAAGGAACTCTACTTGAACGCCGCGGTCTTTGAGTCCCTGGACGATATCGAGTAGGTCGCGAGTAGAGCGAGCAAGGCGGTCGGCACTGGTGACCTGAAGAATATCACCGTTGCGCAAGTAGCGCAGCATCTCCTGGAACTGGGGGCGATTCTCGGTCTTGGCTGCACTAACCTTCTCGACAAAAATCTTGTCGCACTCAACCTCGAGTGCTTCAAGCTGCCGCGCAACATTCTGTTCCAAAGTTGATACACGAGCGTACCCGACGATTTGGCCGACAAATTCTTCTTGTTCCATAACCCCCACTTTTCATCAAGTTTGTCTGTCAGGGTTTATTCTATCCTTCAATAGGCATAGAAACACCCCGCACAGTGACCTGTGGCGGGGTGTCTGCGGGGGCATACCCAAAAAACAGGGGCAGCGTAACAGAAAATGATGAAATGTGGGGCTGGAACTGAGTTTTTCAATTTACCCCGGGGTAAAGTGAAAACCTGAAGCTCCGGTTGTTTCTGGTGGCATGCTGGAGATAACCCGAAAGGAGAAAATGATGATTCCCAAGAATCGTATTACAACGTCTATTCTGACTGGCGCCAGTGTTGCGTCGGCAACCGTCATTCTGTCCCTCTTTGAACCTGACCGGTTCGTGATTCCGGCAGTTCTGGCGACAGTCATTCTTGTTTTCTGCGCCCCCTACTTGACGTTTGGGCGCACCGAAGGATTGAAGGCAGAACGCAGCTATCAGCTGGCCGCTGTCGTTGCTGGTGTCGCGTTCGGTTTGGTGGTTGTTGGTCAGCCGACCGGCGGTTTTATCCCGCCGATTGCTGCTGCGGCGCAGCAGGGCGGCTCCATGCTGGCAACAGGTCTTGCCGGTTGGGCGCTGTGGAAGGCCGGCGCTCATTCCATGCCGACATTGCCGGCGGTGTTAGATGGCAAGGTGGTTTGGGCGACGTCGGCTGCGGCAGGCTATTTTCTGTTCAGCGGCACCTTGTCCGTTCTGGCTTTGGGTGTTGTTCTTCTGACGGTGCATCAGCTCTTCCGTGCCCGTGATGAGTCGTTGAAGGTGGACCTCAATTTTTCGCAGATTGTTGGTGTTGAGGTCTGCATTCTGCTGCATCTGATGGTTCCGGTCTTGGTGTCATGATCTTGAACGGAGCATGACAAAACCCCCTCTACACGGCGTGTAGAGGGGGTTTATCATGTCCGCCGCAGGGCACCAAGCCCTTTAGCCCTTTCAGGTTAACACTGATTCGGGGGTGGGCGCATCTGAGTTCGTCATTTTAGCCGCGCCGGTGAAGTCAAAAAAGCCCCGCCAGGCGTGATTGAACTGCCTGGCGGGGCCTGAAAGATTCCCAAGGGCTCAACGTCCGTTGAGCGTTTTCTTGTCCGTCAATGAAAGCCCCGCTCCGAATGGAGCAGGGAATAACAAGGTTGGGAACCTTGGTGATTCCAGATTAACATCTTGCCCGCCGCTGTGCATCTGAGTTCGTCATTTTGGTGGTGAATTTTTGGGGCGGGGTTTCTACCAGTAGCCACCAGTCATGAGCTCAGCAAGCGATGCATCCTCTTTCTCAGCGACATAATGCCGCGCCAGGCTGTAGATGATTAGCACACCGGCAACAGCAAACAGGGTGATGAGTGCCGCTTCCCATCCGAAGAACGCCGCCACCGGAACGGTGATGCTGAAGGCGTGGGTATTGAATTGGCGCATAAGCTGAGCTAAAGCCGCCGCCCCAAATATCGTAGCGCCTACTATCAGCGCAGGAATGAACCCAATGTTCACGCCAAGGGCGGGCCCACCTGCCGCTAGAGCAAGTGCTCCAGTTGTCATCATGAGGCTTGCGTGCATTCCAGGGGTCACGGTGATTGCACATTCTTCTGTCCGATATTTCGGTCGATCGAGGACAAAACAGACCATGAGACAGACCAGCATCAAAAAGCCTATTTTTCCGGGTCCAGATTCTCCATGCCCCAACAGGTGTTGCAGCAAGTCAGCGAGGAAGAGCCCCATTACAACCCCGGCAACAGCTGCCTGCACCTGCTGAAAACGTCGTCCAGGGCGCGGGCGGGGAAGAGGCACGAGAAACACTGCTGGAAGAATCAGACTTAGGGCGAGAAGTACAGGTATTCCCTGCCTCCATAGCCCTATCGCGCCGAGCATGAGGGATACCGAAGCTCCGGCGGCAAAGAACCCGGTGAGAATCTTCTCCGAAGCACATAGATATTTCTCATAGTCGTTCCGGTGTTCCAGATACCATTTTTGCCACCGGCGAGCTTCCGACGGACTGAACACGACTTTCCCTCGGCGTAGCTCTGCCGCGTCAATCAGGTGTGCACGGTACATCTGCTGCACCAGTTCCTCATTGCCTCCAACGAGAGAGCTAACGTCTTCGGCGGTCAAATATTTCTCAGGCCTCAGCTGAATATCAAGCATTATTTTTTCCCTTCCCGCACTGCGCCTCCATATTTCCGTGTTCCACAAGGTTCTTTAGTCGTCGAGCTGGTTAATGAACTCAATCAGCAGCTCGGTCATGGTCTTGCCGGTCATGGCTGCGTATGCCTTCAGGCGGGTGTGGGCGCTGGCCGGTAGGTTGAGGGTCAGTCGCTTGATGGGTTCTTCCACTTCCCTGCTGTTCTTGAATGCCTGTTCGAAGCTGGCGCGGTTCTTTACGCTCTTCTCAGTGCCGGAAGGGATGGTGACGTTGAGCTTCTTCTTTGCGGTTGCCATTAGGATTCCTTTTCAAGGCTAAGGAGGTGAACGAGTTGGGTGGCGACTTCGTCGTATCCTGCGAGGTCGCCAGGGACGAAGCCATAGGAGGCGCGTACGGACTGCTTGGGGCGGATGGAGGTGTCGAAGATGGTGATGCCGGATTCTTCGAGCAGTTCCTTGGTCTCACGGAAGAGCACGGTGCGCGGGTCTGCGGAGGTGAGCAGTACGGCTGCGGGCTTACCTTCGGGGATGGAGGCAAGGGTGGAGAAGACGCGGGTGATATCCAGACCAGCCGGTGCCGCCGGAATGATGAGAGCGTCAGAGCGCTGAGCGATCGCGTTAAGAATGGATTCGTTCAGCGGGGGCGAGTCGATGAGGGTCACCTCGGCGGTGGTGCGGCGCTTCTTGAGCTGCGGCACGTTGACGGGTGAGACTTCGAAGGGGAATTCGCCACCGTTTTCTTCTGCGGTGAAGGCCCAGTCGGTGGCGGAACCTTGGGGGTCCGCGTCCCAGACTTCGACGCTACGGCCTGCGTTGGTGAGGGCGTGGGCGAGGTAGATGGTGCTGACGGTCTTGCCGACGCCGCCCTTGGCGTTGATGATGCCGATGATGGGGCTCATGGCTTCTCCAATCTGTTTCTCTGTATATACAGTTTAGCAGAAAAACAGAAATCTGTATATGAAGATTTCAGCATTTCCTTATTTCTGCACAGCATTACCCCTGGTCAAGACATAACTAAAGGGGGGCGAGTGAACCATTACGATTCACTCACCCCCCTTCTAGGTACTAGGCGTTAGAGGTCTTTCGGCGCACAGACCACACACCGGTAGCACCGGTGAGAATCAGCATGAAACCGCCGATTGCGATTCCGCCAGTCTCGGCACTGGCACCGGTGTAAGCCAACTCGTCGCGGGCGGTAGCCGGTGCCGTAGATTGAGCAGACGGAATAGATGCAGGGGACTTCGCATCTGCAGCAGGCTGAGTCGTTGAGCCCTTCTTGCCCTTGGGCGTCTTGGCGCCCGGTGCTTGCGGGGCAATGCCCACCTCGTCGTTGCCAGTTACTGCGTGGTCTGCAGCATCTGAGGTGGACTCGCGGTCAGATGAGGTTGCGCGGGAGTGCGCCTGGGCATCCTCGGGTGCGATGGGCACCTCGGTGCTGAAGACTTCTGAGTTATCGGGCGCCTCATTGTTTGCAGTATCTGCAGGTGCTTTCTGGCTCGGCGGCTCAGGGGAAGGTGCGATGACGACTTCGACTTCACCGGGGGTTTCCGTGACCTCGGGTGCCGGGGTAGAAGGCTCCGGTTCTGGTTCGATAACGGGTGTGGTGTCTTCAATCGGCTGGTGGTCAGCGGGGGTTTCGTCGCGTTCAGAACGTACCGGCTCGGGCTCGGGGTTGATGGGCACGTCAGTATTACCTGGCGTTTCAGGAACCTCATGGGTCGGCTCAGGGGAGGGTGCGATGACGACTTCAACTTCACCGGTGGTGGGGGTTTCCTCGCGGGGTTCGGGGTGAGTCGCTTCCTGTGCAGGTACTTCAGGCTCGGCGGGGGTTTCCACTTCGGGAGTGGAGCCTTCTTGCGGTGCAGTCTCAGCGGGTGCTTCTGCAGGCTCTTCCTGTGCAGGTTCCTCGGCGGGTACTTCCGCTTCTGCGGGGGCTTCGGTGACAGGCACGGGCGCGGTAGCGGGCTGAGTGGCTGCGTTACCGGCACCGTTCTTGGTGATGAGGGCAACGGTCAGATAGCGGGTCTGGTCGCGGTTGGGCTGGCCATTATCGCGAATGGTGATGGACCCGCTCTGGGTGGGTGTTTCTGCTGCGGTCGCTGCGGTGCAACTGATGGCGCCGGCTGCGGCTGCGAGGGTGAGGGAGGTGATGAGAACCTTTCGGCGCTGCACTTTTTACTCCTCTTAATTAAGGGTTGATAACGATGCTGTGTTGGTCGGGGCTGACGGTGACGCGGTGCCCGTCTGCCGTTGTGCCAATGACCGGGGTGTCGGTGGAGACAGTATATCCATTGGGGGTTGCGTCGCCGGTGGTTCCGTCACCGAATTCGAGACTGAATCCTCCGGCAGGTCGGCTCGTGACCTTGGTCGGCACGGTTGGCAGGGCGTAGGATCCCTCGGTGCTGAGGTGATGGACCTGGTTTCCTGCGATGGCGATGGTGCCGGTGCCGTCAATCTTCACGCTGTCGGCTGCTCCGGTGATGTCGATGGTGCGGCTGACGCTGTCAGATTCCGGGGATTGGAGAGCGAGGACGTCTTGCCCGCTGGGGGTGTGCCAGAGGGTGATGACTTCGCCGGTGGCGGTGGCTCCTACCCAGCGGGTGAAGGTGGCTCCTTCGGCGGGGGTTGCTACGGGTCGTGCCGCGGTTTCGGTACCCTTGGCGGTGGCGGTGATGATGGTGCCGTTGCCGCGGGTTGATGCCCAGATGCCGCTGCCTTTGGAGGTGGCGATGAAGGCTGCGCCTTCAGCGGGGGAGCGGTACCGTTCGGTGCCGTTGACGCTGATTTTTTGGACGTTTGAGGGGGTGGGGTCGTTGCGGGAGATGATGACGGGTTCTCCGGCGCGGGTGATGATGGTTTGTGTCTTGGGGGTGATGGTGTTGATGCTGGAGAATTTTCCGCTGGCCCACATGAAGTAGCTGCCGGGTGCGGTGTAGAGGAATCCGTCACTGGTGGGGTGGATGGTCAGTCCTGCAGCTTTGACCTTGTTTTTGGTGAGGTCGGTCTGGCTGACGAGGGTGCCCCGGGTGGCATCAACGACGTAGAGGGTGGATCCGTCCACGTAGGAGATGCGCTGGCCGTCGCTGCTGAGGGCGCCGGTGGTGTATGTTCCGTTGTCGAGGGTGAGGGTAATACCTGCCGGGGTGGTGGCTGCGGCGGTGGTGGGTTGGTTGAGGGCGTTGACGGTTGCGAGGGCTCCGCCGCCAAGTCCTAGTGCTAGGAGGGCTGCGGCGGGGATGAGGATTGCTTTGCGTCGCCAGATGGAGGGCTTTTCAACTTCCTCGGTGACGGTTTGGAGGGTAGGCTCGCCTTCTGGAGTGAGGACGTAGTAGCTAGTCTTGGTGCCTTCTTGGACGTAGATTTTGACGTCGCGGCCGAGGGTTTGGGCGAGGTGGGCGCAGTGGTTCCACACCTGTCCTAGGGCCTCTTCAGTGGTTACGTCTTGGAAGGTGCGGGGGTTGTGGTCTTGGATGGTGAGGTTGATGATGCCGTCGGTTTCGACGGTGGCGTCGATGCGGGGGTAGTCGAGAGCGTCCATAATTCAGTTCTTGGTCTTGGTGTTGACGTACGAGTTGAAGGCCTGAGGCTCGAGGATGTGCGAGGCCTTCCATTTGTTGGGTCGTTCGCTGGTACGGTGCAGGCGCACATAGTATTCGGGGCTGATACCGCCGTCGACCTTTACGCGGACGGTTAGCCAGTAGGGGTTATCTCCGCCGGGGATGTCATTAGTGGGGTCGTGGGTGATTTCTGCACCCGTGACGCCGTTTGCTTTGAACACGTCCGTGGGGAACTTAGAGTCGTACTCATTTTGAAGCTCAGGGTCAATGAGCGGGAAGAGATCTGCCGACCATTCCTTGTAAGGCTTGCCGCTAACGTAGGCGGCCACGATAGCCTTTGCAGCGTCGATTGCGCGGGTGCGGTCTTCGTCGGTGATAGTCCTCAGAATTGCTTCGCTGGAGGGCTGCTGGGGACCGCCGCCAGCTCCTGCAAGGGGGGAGGGGTCAAGGCTCACCGTCGGGGTAGGGGTTGCAGTGGTGGGGCTCACCTCGGTGACGGTGGGGGTGTGCGTCGCGGTGCTGGGTGCAGGCGCGGGCGCAGTGGTAGTGCTAGGGGTGGAGGTTGCAACGGGGGAGCCGGTGGGGGCGGCGTTGTCAGTGGATGCGGAGCAGCCGGTAGTGAGAAGCGTGAGGGTTGCGGTGAGTGCGGTGGCTGCGGTGAATTTGCGGGTCATGGCGGTGTTTCCTTTCTTAGTGGCCGGGGATGTAGAGGAATGCGCTGACGGAGCCATTGGATACGACGCGGGTGTAGTACTGGTGGTCGTTGGGGGCGCCAAGGCCGTTGTAGCCTTCTTCGACGAACGTTCCGTCGTCGTTCACCTGCTTGACAACGGCGACGTGTCCGTAGGCGGCGGAGGCGCCGGCGGTGCCGGGGGAGTAGTAGACGATGGCGCCTACAACGGGCTTGTTACCGATTTTCCACCCCTGGTTGATCCAGTGTCCTCGCCACACTTCGGCGTTGCCGGGGGAGTGGAATGTGATGTTGTCGGCGCTACCGCCGGTCTGTTGGGTGACGCGCCAGGCAGCGAAGGCTACGCATTCGCGAGGGAGTGCGTTGGTCGGGTCGGGGGTGCTGGGGCAGCTGGTGTAGGCGGCGTCGCAGTGCGCCATGTCCTTCCAGGGGTAGTCATCACCGGAGTTATCTGTATTTACAGAATTCTTGTTTTCTGCATTTGAAGATTTCTGGTTTTTCTTATCTTCCTTGCACTTATCCTTGTCAGATGCCTTTTTAGCACTCTTCTTCTCTGCCTGTGCCGGTGCCGGTGCGGAAGCACTGCTAGTGGACTCAGGGGTTGCCTTATTGGCGGCAACATTACTCAGGGAGGGCTGCTCGTGACCGGTGGGGTAGTCGGGGATTCCCAAATCCTTGATGAGGGTTTGGTATTGCTGCCAGTGTGCACGGATTGCGGGGGCGTAATCTGCGTTTTCTGAGGTATTCCAGCCGCCAGATTGTCTAATGACTGCGTTGGGGCCTGCGTTGTAGGCGCGGAGGACGTTGTCGATTTCGTCGCCGCCCACGTTGGAGTTCCTCAGAATCCTCTTAAGGTCGCCCATGTAACGACCCATTGCGCGGATTGCGTCGCGGGGGTTGAAGGGGTCACCATCGCCGCCATAGGACGGCCAGGTGCCGGGCATGAACTGCGCGAGTCCCTGTGCACCTGCGTGGGAGACAATGTTGGGGTCCCAGCCGGATTCTTGGTGGATGGTGGCTGCAATGAGGGAGATGGGGAAGCCGCTGATGCTGGATGCTTCCTGGAGTTCAGGTAGGTATGTTTTGATGGTGTCGCCTCGGTCGCCGATGCTGGTGACGGGCGCTGCAGCGGGCGCGGAGGCGTTTTGATGGCCGTTATTGTTGCCGTTGCCACTGCTGGGGGTGCAGGCGTTTGCACCTGCTCCGCCGCCGATGACGAGGAGGAGCGAGAGGATGAGTCCGAAGACAAAGATGAAGGGTAGGGCTATCCCGAGGGCACTTTTTTGCATGGTTTTGTGGCTCCTGGTGTGTGGAGGAGTGTGTGGTTGGTATGAGTGATATTGTGTGCCCTTGGGGTCGCCCCGTGTGGGGTGGCCTCGCGTCTTATTTTAACAGGGGGTGTAGGGGTTTTAAAGCTGGTTGGTCACTGGAGGTGCAGCGTTCGGTGTTACTGCACCCCCAGTGGCGTATGTTTTAGAGTTCGAGTCCGGGGGTTGGCGGTTCGGGGCGTCGCGGACTCGGGGATTGTTGTTGGGTTTTTGGTAGGTTTCTTAGTGATGCGCTGATGGTTCGCCGATTGATGTCGAGGAGTTGTGCGTTTTCTGGGTCGAGTGACTGGGCTGGTTTCTCACTGGTTTTTTCATTTTGTGCCGCGTTTTGTTGCGCTTGCCCGGTTACCTTTGGGCTGCTTGTTTTGGGGGTTTCTTTTTCGTTTGTGGTTTTTCCGTAGAGGAGCTTCAACTGATGCCGTGTTGCTTGGGCGAGATTACGGACACTATCGGGCAGTTGGGCAATGAGTGCTGGCGTAGTGGCGATAGTTTTTTCAACGTGCAGATAAGACCGTTGCTGCGGCGGAGTTAGCTTTTTATTGAAGACAGATTGTGCGAAGGCGACATCGTAGTTACCTTGTGCAGCACGGGATTGGTTGTATCCCTGCATGAAGTAATCATGCTTCCGAAAAGCGTCTTGAGCGTTCTTGGCCGGACTACGTGAATCATTACTTGGGTATTGGGAGCGCAAAGCTTGAGAAACGTAAATACTTTTATTCAGAGTCCCACGGGCAATATGGATGTGATCGATAATGTGCGGGTTCTCAATTTTGGGCCCTTTATTGGGTGCTGGATTGTGGGGATACTGCGGCCCAAACTGAATAGGGTGAAGGCTATATGCGTCGAGGGTTATTTGTTTGATACCGGCTTGAGTGAGGCGTTCTGCTTCGCCGTTAATTTGCACACGTCGATTGCCCCAACCGGTGCCGTCGGGCACGATAAGGTTGGGGTCGATACTGGGGCTGATGTGGGTGTAGCTAAAGTTTTTGGGGAGTAGGCCGGTGTTTTTGAGTCGTTCGATTCCTTGCTTGTCGTATTTGTCGAAGTCTTGCTCTTTGCTCTCTTTCTTGGATTTGTTGCCTTTTACTTCTTCTTTGCTCTCTTTCTTAGATTCGTTACCTTTTGCTTCTTCTTTGGTGTCAGTTTTTTTCGCATTTATTTTAATGTTGCGTGACTCAAAGACGACAGCAATTCCTGGGTATTTTTGATTGAGAAACAAAAGAGCTGGGGCGAGGGCGCGACCTCGTGCCTCTTCCATATTTTGTTCGAGCTGCGCTTTGTTGGAAGAGTGGGGGATGTAGTAGTCGGTGAAGAGGTAATGCTCTCCAGCTGGCATGTTTCCAATGGCTTCTAGGAGTTTGGTGTTGTTTCGGTCAGTGAGCCAGGGTCGACCGACTCTTTCGGGTGAATCCTCAGCGACTCCAGCGGTGAAATGGTAGAAAACTCGTGGGTATTCTTTATTTCGTGCTCCAGAAAGTTCAACCATGTCATAGAGGTCTCTCATGACGTTTTCTCGGGTGGGGGCGACACGGTTGGCTTCAAGGACGAATGCGGAGATGGCATAGAATCCGTGTTTTGAGCCTTCGGGTTCGAGGTAGGTTTCGTCGATGTAAGCAATGTGGCTAGCTTTAGAATTGTCTTGCATCCATCGTTCGTATTTTTCCAACTCTTCACGGTAGTAGCGTGATGGTCGGGAATTGCTGAGCCTACGGTGGTAGGCACTGGATAGCCGGTTCCTATTGCGACGGTTGGCCATGAGGTTGATCTTTCTGTTGACTTATCGGCGTGTATTTGTTATTGTAGTTGTACAAGTTAAAACCTGTCTCGTACGCTCTGCGACTGTATAGTTGCTGCTCGCCATATATGGTGGGTTCCTATCAGACTTGTTCTGGGTAGGGGGTGGAAAGGATAGGGCTACGGGGGGGAGCCATTCCATTGGCCGAAGCCGTGGACCTTGTCATGGGTATGAGGCGTGTTCCCCATAGGGTAGCGCCTCATAACGCTTTAAGGGCGAACCTTTAGGGGTTCGCCTTTTTTGTTGTCTTGAGGGCGGGAATCCATCACCCAGTGCAGATATGCAGAAATAAAGATATGCAGATGTGGGTGGTATGATGGAGGAGCACTCAATCTAACTTAGGAGGGCATTATGGATGCCGGTATGTACTATGTAGCTCAAGCTTTTGCGGATGCTGCGCCGCCAGAAGAGTCTTTAAAGGTTGTCGAGGCTGGCATGAACCTTGCGGGCTTCAATGACCCTGATCCTCATCTGAAGGAGCTTCTGCGCCAGTTGGCATACCATGAGATTTCTTATGCTGAGTATGACATGGCTACCACTCAGTATATTTTGGGTCAAAGCTAATGGCTAAGTATGAGAAATGGGAGGACTACTACATCCCTGGCACTGAGGTGCTTCAGAATCGTTTCAATGAAACTGACCCGGTTAAGCTCAAGAAGCTCGAAGAGTCTAAAGTACGCGGTCGTATGCTCTTGCTGGTTCAGCAGCCTATCCGCGGCAATTTTGATTTTGCTCATATGAAGGCGATTCATAAATTCCTTTTCCAGGATGTGTATGAGTGGGCTGGTGAGCAGCGTACTGCTCCGGTGAATGAGTGGATGTGTAAGGGAGACCTTTGCTACTTCCCCGCAGATGGACCTATAGACACGCCCCTGACAAATCAACTTAACAAGCTCTATGGTGAGTTGGCAGACAAGAATTATCTAGCTGGTCTACCTCTGGATGTGTTTGCGAAGGAGCTGGCTGAATCATGGTGTGAGATTAATGTAGCGCACGCGTTCCGTGAGGGTAATACCCGTAGCCAGTTCATATTCTTCAGTGAGCTTGCTAAGCATGCTGGATATCAGCTGGATGCTAGTGCTCTTGCAGCGGATGAAAAATTGCGTCAGGAGATTATTGATGCTCGGAATGCGGGTCACAAACCGAGTAAAATCTCAGTTTTTGCTGATGTATTGCGGAAAGTAATTAAACCGTTGCCTTCTGTTGCTCAGGAAGAGCCACAGGGTTCTGGCATGATTTTGGACAAGGATCCTGCTACGTCTCTGGGCGTGGATGTAATGAGCATTGTCCCGACTGTCGATGGTGACGCGGGGTAGTGGTGTGTGAGAGGGGTGAGTCTCCGGGAGACTCGCCCCTCTGCTTATCTCCACTCACGCGGGGAACATACTTAATGACAGCCAGATTAGCCATCACCCCTAATACGCTAAGGGGTATTTTTGCGAGGATATGACGAATCTCAAGACACAATCTCAAGCACCTAGATAGAGTAGATATATCACTGTAATGCAACGACCGCATAAGGAGACTCTATGCACGAGACCGAATCTCTCTACGACCAGCCGCTCTACAATGCCACGGTGTACAGGCGTGACCTGACCGTGAAGGATGAAGAGTTCTGGTACCCGGTGGCACAGAATATCAATGTCCTCGAGAGCATCGCCTATTGGGCTGCCTCTGGTCGCGGTGCAGGCCGTACCGTCACTGATGATGGCCTCGACCACTACAATTCTTCAGCCCTTATTTGGCTCGAGGAAATGCAGGCCATTGCGACCGACCTTGATGGCAAGGTGATTCCCCCTGAGCCTGGCAAGGACCTGGAGGAGACTCACGGATGGCTACACCATTCAGAGAATGATGAAAAGGGTGCCTTGGAGCGCGTGCCTGATGACCCGAAGGCTCGACTAGTGCGCGTCTATCCTCATGTCCTGAAGAAGCCGATGGATCGGTATTCGGTGCAGGAGCTGCAGGATATTGTGGATCGTGCGACGGATTTCTATACCGTCTGGACTCACCCTGAGCCGCTTGAGTACACGCCCGAGGCGGTCAGTGAATATGTCACGAAGGCCTTTGCGCTCACCCCTGGACGTGACCGTCTTGAGATCGTTGAGGTGCCACAGGAAGAGAATACGACGACGATGATGCTGATGCAGCTGAAGCTGCAGATGATGATGCAGGGTGAATCGGAAGAGTTGGGTCGAGAATATTTGACCCGCGAAATCATGTACAAGCACCACGAATTTCTGCCGGAAGATCAGCGCTTCTAAGTAGATAGAGAGTGAGGTAGGTGGAGCCGAATGGCTCCACCTACCTCTTTTTTACGTCTTGGTTTCTCAAAATTAATGCACTTTAGAGAACATTTTTTAGTGACTTTCGTCATGTTGATAAGTAGCCTTGAGGGGCGTGATGAACTGGAACGTTAGCGTGATGA
>NZ_KV816913.1:0-16263 GCF_001814485.1 Rothia sp. HMSC066G07
CTTGACTCACCAAACCCACATTTGCCAACATGTTGTATTTACTCTCAGAAGAAGCACCCTTATACGTTATGCTCCCCTGAGCAATTGGTGTAATTCCAAGAATTGCATTTATTAGCGTTGTTTTTCCCGCGCCCGAGGCACCAACTACTGCAATCATTTGATTATTCATCAGCTCAAGATTAATATCTTTAAGCGCAAAAGACGACGCGCCCTCATACTGAACGGATACATCTTTGCATATAATTTTTGAAATATTTTCATGGTTAGGGTTAGAAGTTTTTATCTCAGAAGCATGGTCGTAAGTATCAGAGTCGCATACCCTTCGGAATTGCTGAACAGATAATGCTCCATTAATAATCTGACCGAATGAATATCCCACCTCTTGGGTCGCGTTAACACAGGCAATGATTCCAATCAGCGATCCGGCCACATACGATATATCGGCGCCTGAATTCACAAGGAAGTACAGGGACGCAAAAAGTAAGACAGAGCAGAGTAGCCCTGCAACTATGGAGATGATTCCTCTAACACTTTCAAGGCTCAATTCCCTACCGGCTGCCCGGCGTCGCCAGGACGCTACGCGTTGCGAGAAAAATCGGGAGGCTCTCATGAGGTGAAGTTCTTGGGCGCGACTTTGAGCCATCAGATTGTCTAGATAGTAGTTCTCTGCCCGATAGTCCTCGTACATTAGGGTGTATATAGCGTAATCACGTTTAGCGAGGATTACCATTGCAGTAGATAAGGGTAGTGAACACAGCGCCGCAAAAATTGCTGCCACAATGCTGACGTTCGCAATATTAAGACAGAGAAGTAACACCATTGCGAAGGCACTCACCAGTGTCATAACTGACATGGTGTGAACCTGCAATTCCTGTTTCGATATTGCCTCTCTAGCAGCACGTATATCTTCCTGTGATTTTGTGCTACCTATATCAGACAACGGAAAAGTAGATAACCTGGTATTTAACATGCGGTGAACCCGATAGTTCATCTTTGATTTGAGGATAAGCATGTTACTTCTTACCCAGCGTTGAGCAATGATATTAATTCCGACAACAAGGGCAAGAGCAATAATATAAATCCATGCTGCGCCACCATTTGAACCGCTCAAGGCTGATACTGTATTACCGATCAGCAGGGACTGACTCAAGGGAATGCAGGCGATGACGGCTAGCGACAGGGCAGTGCTCACTAGGGTCCCAGGACAGGTTTTCCAGGCTAGGCGGAAGGACCAGAGTATAGAAGAAAATAGCTTTTTCATTCTCACCACGCTCACAAAGTCATATTGAACTCATCTTTGAGCCCTACAACTCCTCGATGAGCGGACATCGAAACACTACCCGTGCCTCACTAACTAACCCTACTCTTCAATGAAATATAAAACACATATATTCGTGCGTGTCCAAGAATATTAAGCAGATATATCTGCGATAGTTCCGGGCATCCAGGGGTCAGCCGACAGCCCTACCCGCAACACCCCCAGCACCCTTCGTCATAGTCAGTCATATTAAGTTCATATTTCGCCCCAATGTCATGTCCAGAAATATTAGGACATCAACCACCGCATCCCTTGCACTCCCTCGGAGGCGGTGGGTAGAGTGAAAGCGTTATCTATCAAGAGCGACCGAGAGATCTGGCTCGTCGACGTCGCAGCAACCTCGCCAGTATCCCCCACCGTCACGGTGCAGGGTACGGACAAGGTGCTCCCGCCAGAACCGATAGAGAAGAATACCCTTCGGCACCCCTTGATGATGTGCACCCGCAAACCGGTACAGCGCATCCTGCAGAAGAATTCGCGCACCCTCCCGGTGCGTATCTATCGGGTGAACACGAAGGAAGGTTATGACGACAGTTCACCCGGCTCTTTCTTTTGAGCTGTTCCCACCCCGCTCACACGCAAGCTGCGAGTCGCTACTCCACACCATTGCCGAGCTTGAGGGCACCAACCCCGACTACGTGTCGGTCACCTACGCCGGTGACGCTAAGCGCCGCCAGAAGACCCTCGCGCTACTCGACCACCTGGTGCATGAAACCTCCCTCACCCCGCTGGCTCACCTGATTTGCGCAGGCCATTCGGTGCACGATCTGGAGCGTGCAGTCCGCCTGATTCTGGGTCTGGGTGTGCGCGGTTTCCTGGCTCTTCGCGGTGACATTCAGGAAGGTCAGGTTTCTGAACTTCCTTTCGCCCGCTACCTGGTGGAACTCATTCGCCGCGTGGAGCGTGAAGATTTTGCCCACCTGGCAGCTGGCAAGGTGTCGATTGGTGTGGCGGCGTACCCGCAGAAGCACCCCGAGTCCGCATCCCTGTTGCAGGATATTGAGATTCTGCTGTCCAAGCAGCGTGCCGGCGCAGACTTCGCGATCACTCAGGTGTTCTTTGAAGATGAGCGCTACAGTGCCCTGGTCGATTCGGCGCACCTGGCGGGCGTGGATATTCCGATTATTCCGGGCATTATGCCGGTAACCTCGCTGAAGCGCCTACAGAACCTCTGCCAGATGGCGGGCATGGAAGTCCCGACGGACCTCGCCTACGCCCTAGAGACGGCGACCAGCAACGCAGAGTTGCACCGCATCGGTGTTGAGTACGCGCTGAACCAGTGCCGCGCCGTGATGGATGCGGGCGCACCGGGTCTGCACTTCTTCACTTTCAACGAGCATGCCGCGGTGCTGGACGTTCTGGACCAGCTGGACCTGCCCCGATACAGCAACCGTTTCTCCCAGCCCCTGAGCGAGCTGGAATTCGCCTAAACGCGACCTGCTCCACCCGGCGCGGATGCGCCACCCAAGTTTCCCCCAAAGTACCCCGGGAGCGTCCCGCGGATCTCGGCCCCATCGACGGGGCCGGCAGGGCCCGCTGATTCTCCCAGTTCTATCCCCAGTAAAGGAAAAAATTATTATGTCGAACACCGCATTCCCCGCCGCCACCATTGTTGGCTACCCCCGCGTGGGCCGCTTCCGCGAGCTGAAGAAGGCTCAGGAGGCTTTCTGGAAGGGCAAGGCAACCCTGCAGGAGCTGCAGGACACCGCCGCTGACGTGCAGCGCACCTACTTCGAGCGCGTGACCGCCGCCGGTCTGAAGGCTGATAACTACTCGATTCCGGCAACCTTCTCCTACTACGACCAGGTGCTTGACGTGGTTCGCCTGTTCACCCTGGTTCCCGAGCGTCTGGCTGAGGCTAAGGATGCACGCGGCCTGCTGGATCTGCCCGGCTACTTCGCACTGGCGCGCGGTACCGAGACCCTGCCTCCTCTGGAGATGACTAAGTGGTTCGACACCAACTACCACTACCTGGTGCCTGAGATCGGTGCCGGCACCGAGATTAAGCTGAACCTTGAGGCTATTGACGAGCAGCTTGAGGTCGCAAAGCAGGCTGGTGTGAAGGTTCGCCCGCAGATTGTTGGCCCGCTGACCCTGCTGCTGGGCGCTAAGGCTGAGCAGGGTTCCGCTGAGGACTTCTCCCCCGTTGACCGTCTGGATGAGTTCGTTGCCGCTTACGCTCAGGTGCTGGAGCAGCTGGCTGAGCGCGGTGTTGAGTGGGTTCAGCTGGACGAGCCGGGCCTGACCGTGGACCGTGCCGACAACGCGAAGGTTGCTGAACTTGCCGAGCGCACCTACCGCGCCCTGGCTGCTAGCGAGAAGCGCCCGCAGATTCTGGTGACCAGCCCCTACGGTTCCCTGCGTGAGAACCTGCCGGCACTGCTGGGCACCGGTGTTGAGGCGTTGCACCTTGACCTGGTGCACGGCGTGTACTCGAAGGCTGAGCTGGAGTCTGTTTCTGCCGCTGGTGTGCACCTGGTTGCCGGTATTGTGAACGGCCGCAACGTGTGGCGTGCTGATGTTCGTGCGGCTCTGAAGACTCTGGAGGCTCTGCCGGGCGCATCCGAGGGTGCCGTGTCGGTGGCTTCTTCGACCTCCCTGCAGCATGTGCCGCACGACCTGGCTCTGGAAGACCCCGCCGAGGTTCCCGTGGACGGCCTGGCATTCGCTGATCAGAAGGTCGCTGAGATTGCTCTGCTGGCTCGTGGCCTGGCTGAGGGTGAGGCTGCTGTTGAGCCGGAGCTGAAGGCTGCTGATGAGGCGCTGGCTCGCTTCGCCGCTGACCCGCGCAAGCACAACGACGAGATTCGTGCCCGCGCCGCAGCTGTGACCGCTGAGGACTTCGACCGCCCGACTATTGATGTTCGCCGCGCGGCTCAGGCTGACCTGAACCTGCCGAAGCTGCCGACCACCACCATCGGTTCCTTCCCCCAGACCGCTGAGATTCGCCGCCGCCGTGCGGAGGCTCGTGCGGGCAAGATTTCCGCCGAGGATCTGAACGGCTTCCTGCGTGACGAGATTGCCTCGGTCATCAAGCTGCAGGAGGAGCTGGGCCTGGACGTGCTGGTTCACGGTGAGGCCGAGCGTAACGACATGGTTCAGTACTTCGCCGAGAACTTCGACGGCTTCGCAACCACCCGCCACGGCTGGGTTCAGTCCTACGGTTCGCGTTGCACCCGCCCCTCGATCCTGTTCGGTGACGTGAAGCGTCACGGCGAGGGCCTGCGCGGTGAGGCGTTCACCGTGCCGTGGAGCTCCCACGCACAGTCGCTGAGCGAGAAGCCGGTCAAGGGCATGCTCACCGGCCCCGTGACGATTCTGGCGTGGTCCTTCGTGCGTGACGACCAGCCGCGCCGCGAGACCGCTAACCAGGTGGCTCTGGCACTGGCCGACGAGATTGCCGACCTGGAAGAGGCGGGCATCCGCATCATTCAGGTGGATGAGCCGGCTCTGCGCGAGCTGCTGCCCCTGCGCCGCGACGAGCAGCCGCAGTACCTGGACTGGTCGGTGAACTCCTTCCGCCTGGCAACCAGCGGCGTGAAGGACTCCACCCAGATTCACACCCACCTGTGCTACTCGGAGTTCAACGAGATTATCGACTCGATTAACGCTCTGAACGCTGACGTGACCAGCATCGAGGCCGCCCGCTCGCACATGGAGCTGCTGGCTGACATTCCGGAGACCTTCGTGTCCGGTCTGGGCCCGGGCGTGTGGGACATTCACTCCCCGCGTGTTCCCTCGCAGGAGGAGATTGAGTCCCTGCTGAAGGCTGCGATTGGCTACGGCACCATTGCCGACCTGTGGGTGAACCCGGACTGCGGTCTGAAGACTCGTGATTACGAGGAGACCAAGCAGTCTCTGCGTCACCTGGTGGACGCCACCAAGGCGATTCGCGCTTCTCTCTAGGTTTCCCATCCGGAGAGCTTTAGGTTCCGCCGCCTGCTGCGGGTTGACCGGATGATGGTTTGCTCGCGGTGATTCGCGGTAGGTGGCGGCTGTTCGGCTTCCCGCCGGTATGCGTACCGACTGCACGCCGAACTTTTGGGGATAGATAACGGGTCCGCCCGCACGGCTTCTTCTGCACCGTGCGGGCGGACTTTTGTGTGCTCGGGGGTGCCCGTTGCAGGTTCGTTTCGGATTTGTCCCGGGTTCGTTTCGCGGCGTCCACGTGGTTTTCCCCGTGGTTTTTGCGGCGGATTTAGGGTATAAATTACCCTAAATTTATGTGTGGTCTGACCATAACATTCTCTTGCCGTTTATTGAAAGCATTTATATTCATCGCGCGCCGCGTGGCCCCGTCTCCCGATAGGTAGATGCGCATCACAGGTATTTTCAGATTCACCGAAATTTCAAGGCAGAAACGGCTTTTAAAGAACGTGCGTTCTGAATATCTGTTCACCGTTGCAAGAATACTATGCACATATGCCCATCAAATTAGCATTTTTATAAGAATCCGTTTTTAGAATTCCAGCATGACTACTACCGCTTCATCAAAGAAGAAGAAGGGTTCTGCACCCCGCTGGCTCGCCATTCCGGCACCCAAGCCCCAGCTC
The DNA here is from genome assembly GCF_001814485.1 of Rothia sp. HMSC066G07. NCBI lineage: Bacteria > Bacillati > Actinomycetota > Actinomycetes > Micrococcales > Micrococcaceae > Rothia > Rothia sp. HMSC066G07. The sequence goes on from NZ_KV816913.1 coordinate 5,872, forward strand.
AGCGAAGCAGAAGTTAATGCGAAGTACCCACGCATGCGCCTGCAGGTCTTCATGGGTATCTTCATCGGTTACGCGACCTTCTACCTGATTCGTAACAACGTCCCGCTGGTCACCCCGATTCTGACCAAGGAACTTGGCTTCAGCAACGCAGCAATTGGTGCACTGTCCACGGCGCTGCTGCTGGCTTACGGCTTCAGCAAGTTCTTCACCGCAATGATTTCCGACCGCTCGAACGCGCGTCTGTTCCTGCCCATCGGCCTGGTGCTCTCGGGTATTGCAAACATTCTGCTGGCACTGACCGGCTACATGGGTGAAGGCGCGGGCGCGGCCGGCTACGGTGCCGCTATCGCCTCCATCATGGCAACCATCATGGTCTTCAACGGCATCTTCCAGGGCATGGGCTGGCCTCCCTCGGGCCGCGTGCTCGTGAACTGGTTCTCCACCAGCGAGCGCGGCGCGAAGGTTTCGTGGTGGAACACCGCCCACAACGTCGGTGGTGCGCTGTCCGGCCTGCTGGTGGCCTGGGGCTTTTCCCTGTTCGGTAAGACCTGGGAGGTTGCATTCTGGTTCCCGGCCGTCATCAGCTTCGTTCTGGCGTTCGTGGCGTGGCTGCTGATTCGTGATAACCCCGAGGCTGAGGGTCTGCCCACCGTTGACGTGTACCGCAACGACCCGCACAAGGTTGAGTCCACCGCTGAGGATCGTGCGGAGTCCACTTGGACCACCATCCGTAAGCACGTGCTGACCAACTCGACCATGGTGTACCTGGCTCTGGCAAACGTGTTCGTGTACACCCTGCGTTACGGCGTGCTGGTGTGGGCGCCGAAGTACCTGCACGATGTGCGCCACACCTCCCTTGAGGGCGGTATTGCGGGCTTCTCGATTCTGGAGCTTGCCGGCATTGGTGGCACCGTGCTGTGCGGTTACGTTTCTGACCGCATGTTCAAGGGTCGCCGCTCCCCCGCGGGTATCCTGTTCCTGATTGCGACCGTCGGCGCGATTCTGCTGTACTGGCTGCCTTCTTCGGATGCGCCGCTGTGGATTGCGTACGTTGCGTTGGCTCTGATTGGTGGCCTGATTTACGGCCCGGTCATGCTGATTGGCCTGCAGGCTATTGACCTGTCTCCCTCGCACGTTGCGGGTACCGCTGCGGGCTTCACCGGCCTGTTCGGTTACGCGCTGGGTGCGACCCTGGCTTCTGCCGGTATCGGCATTATTGTTGACCACTGGGGTTGGAGCACCGCGTTCGTCTTCATGATTGTGTGCTCCGGTCTGGCCGTGCTGTTCCTGTGGCTGGTCAACGGTGCTGAGAAGCGCATGATGGCTGAGCGTGCAGAGAAGCTGGCGGCTCAGGCTTAAGCGAATAGTGCTTCTTCTTTCCTGAACTGCTCGGCGGTCCGGGGGTAGATGTTAACCCGCCTGTACGGTTGTGTGACCGTGCGGGCGGGTTTTCTGCATCCTGGGAGGGCTACCGCTCTCTCTGCCGCCCGTATAACCCACTGAGGAGCACCTGTACCGGTGAGCCAGCATCTGGTGCCGTGCCGGGCATCCTGTGGCTTGGGGGCGTAAGAACATAGAATGGAACCATGACTACTAACTCTGGAATCACTAAAGAATGGGTGGATGAAACCGTCAAGCCGGGCGACGATTTCTTCCGCCACGTCAACGGTAAGTGGCTTGCTACCCACGAAATCCCGGCGGACCGCCCCAAGGACGGCGGCCTGTACACCCTCCGCGATAACGCAGAGAAGCACGTGCGTGAGCTGGTGGAGAAGATCGCGAAGGAGCAGCCGGAGTCCCGCATCGGCGCGCTGTACAACTCCTTCATGGATGTTGAGAAGATTGAGGCGGACGGCCTGGAGCCGCTGCTGAAGGAGATCGCCCCGATTCTGAACTCGGCAACCCCCTCCCACCTGGCTGTGACCCTGGCGCTGCTGTCTCGTGCGGGTCTGCCGCAGCTGTTCGCCTGGTACACCAGCAACGACCCGAAGGACCCGAAGAATTACACGTTCTTCCTGTACCAGTCGGGTCTGGGTCTGCCGGATGAATCCTACTACCGTGAAGAGAAGCATGAGCAGGCGTGCGCGGCGTACGTTGAGCACATCGCCCGCATGTTTGAGCTGACCGGTCTGGCTGAGGGCTTCGGTCTGACTCCGGAGCAGGCGGCTCAGCTGGTGTTCACTCACGAGTCGGAGCTGGCTCGCCTGCACTGGAACGTCGTGGAGAACCGCGACGCTGAGGCGACCTACAACCCGTACCAGGCGACCGAGCTGGACGAGAAGTTCCCCGGCTTCCCGTTCTCGCAGTGGCTGCTGGCTCTGGGTGCCGACCCGGAGACCCTGGGCCAGGTTATTGTGGGCCAGCCGTCCTTCTTTGAGGGTGCGGCGAAGCTGTTCACCTCCATCCCGCTGATGAGCTGGAAGCTGTGGGCTGTGTGGACCGTTCTGCGTTCGCGCGCGCCGTTCATGTACGACGAGCTGGTTCAGGAAAGCTTCAACTTCTACGGCAAGACCCTTTCCGGTACCCAGCAGATTCGTGAGCGCTGGAAGCGCGGCGTGGGCGCCGTCGAGAAGGCTCTGGGTGAAGAGATTGGCCAGGAGTACGTGGCCGTGCACTTCCCGCCTTCGCACAAGGAGAAGATGCTGGTTCTGGTCGGCAACCTCCTGGAGGCGTACCGCGAGTCTATTGAGTCGCTGGACTGGATGACTGAGGCAACCCGTCAGAAGGCGCTGGAGAAGCTGTCGAAGTTTGTCACCAAGATCGGTTACCCCGATAAGTGGCGTGACTTCTCCGCACTGGAGCTGGTGCCCGGTGACCTGTTTGAGAACCTGCGCCGTACCGGTGCGTTTGATGCTGACTGGCTGATTGCCCGTAAGGGTCAGCCGGTGGATAAGTCGGAGTGGCTGATGACTCCGCAGACCGTGAACGCGTACTACATGCCCCCGGCAAACGAGATTGTGTTCCCGGCAGCGATTCTGCAGCCGCCGTACTTCAACCCGGATGCTGACGATGCGGCGAACTACGGCAATATCGGCATGATTATTGGCCACGAGATTGGTCACGGCTTTGACGATCAGGGTTCCCGCTATGACGGCGACGGCAAGCTGGAGAGCTGGTGGACTGAGGAGGATTACGCGAAGTTCAAGGAGCGCACCTCCGCGCTGGTGGAGCAGTACAACGCGTACGTTCCGGTGGGTCTGGACCCGAAGTTCCACGTGAACGGTGAGCTGACTCTGGGCGAGAACATTGGCGACCTGGCTGGCATGTCGATTGCGTTGAAGGCGTACCGCTTGGCTCTGAAGAAGCAGGGCATTGAGTCGCTGGCTGATGCGCCGGTGATTGACGGCATGACCGGTATTCAGCGTTTCTTCTTCTCGAATGCTCGCGGCTGGTGCACGAAGTCCCGCCCGCAGCACGCCGAGGTGATGATTTCGGTGGATCCGCATTCGCCGGATGAGTTCCGTGTGAACGGTGTAATGCGCAATATTGATGAGTTCTATGAGGCGTTTGGTGTCTCTGAGGGCGATGCACTGTACCTGGCTCCGGAGGAGCGCGTGCGCATCTGGTAGCATCCCGATAAGGGCATATGCTTTATTGCGTATATAGGTGAGGCGCCCGCCTCGTGGGTTTATTCCACGAGGCGGGCGCCTTTCTATTTCAGAAACTATGCGTTTCTAGGCTCTTGAGTTTTAGGAGTCAGAAGCCGAAGCGGAAGCAGAGGAAGACGACGAAGAGGAAGTGCGCATGCCGGTCAGCTTCCACGCGCCGTTCTCGTACACACCGTGCAGGGTGCGCTCCACCTCGGTCTTACGATCGTCGTCAGAGGAGGCTTCTTCCACACGGTCCTTGCTCGCGATGAACTCGCCGGTGTCGGTGGTCAGACGAATATCCCAGTTGTAGGCGTCGCCATCACGCTCGGGCTGCGCCGAGAGCATGGTGATGGTGACGGACGGGTCCTGCATCCAAATCTTGCCCTGCTGCATGCCATCGCCCAGGGTGCCCTTTTCGGGTTCGAGAATGCTCTTCAGCTCGGAGTTGTCGAGCGCGCTTTCACGCAGCGGCTCGGTCTTGCCGGTGCGCATGTAGTACTCCATGGCTGCGCCGAAGAACGCGATGGACTGATACAGGCCCTCCACGCTGTTCTCGTTAGCAACGGCGGGCTTCACGGGCACGGGCGCGTTCTTGGACGGCTCGGTGCGGGTTGCGGGCTGGTAGTCGGAGGGCTTGGAGGTGTAACCCTCCAGGACTGCAACGCCGGAGTAGTCGCTACGTACACTCTTAGATACGGATGCGGAAGCAGATGCGCTACCGGATGCACTCTCGGATGCGTTGCCGCTGGTTGCTTGCGGCTGAGCACCGCATGCCGCGAGGAAGGTTGCGCCACCGGCGGCTACAACCATGCCGAGTGCGGATCGGCGGGTTACGTTCTTCATTGGATCTCTCTATCTACGGTGGTGGCGCCCGCCTCGTGGTTTTCTAGCCACGGGGCGGGCGCCTCTCTGTTTTTAGAAGCTATACGCTTCTAAGCTGAAGCTTTTAGGAAGCAGAAGCCGATGCAGAAGCCTCAGATTCAGACTTCATGCCAGTCAGCTTCCACGCACCGTTCTCGTAAACACCGCGCAGGGTACGCTCGTTGACGTTCTCACGACCGCTTTCGGGGACCTCCAGAACCTTATCCTTAGATGCCATGAATTCGCCGCGGGTAAGGGTAAAGCGGGTATTCCAGGTGTATGCCTTACCATCGCGGGTAGGCTGTGCGGAGAGCAGGGTGATGGTGACGGTCGGGTCGTGCATCCAGACTTCACCCTTGACCAGCTTTTCGCCGAGGGTGCCGTCTTCCGGCTCGAGCATCGACTTGAGTTCGCTCTTGTCCATGGCGCTTTCACGCAGCGGCTCGGTCTTACCGGTACGCATGTAGTATTCCATGGCTGCGCCGAAGAACGCGATGGACTGGTACAGGCCTTCCACGCTGTTCTCGTTAGCGACGGCGGGCTTGGTCGGCACGGGCACGTTCTTGGCCGGCTCGGTGCGGGTTGCCAGCTGGTAGTCAGCAGGCTTGGAGGTGTAACCGTCCAGGACAGCAGGACCGGAGTAGTCGGCGCGTGCGGTCTTAGATGCCGACGCGGAAGCAGATGCGCTACCGGATGCGTTGCCGCTGGTTGCCTGAGACTGCGAACCGCATGCAGCCAGGAGGGTTGCGCCACCGGCAGCGACAAACAGGCCGAGGGCGGATCGGCGGGTTACGTTCTTCATTTTTTCTCTCTATCTGTGGTGTGTTTTCCGCACCGTGGTGCGGGTGATGCCTGCGGCATCTAACGGGAAGACGGCACTACACGAATGTAGTGCCGTCTTCCAGTATATGTTTATTGGGCTTGGGATTCTTTAGCCGCCGTAATAGTAGTAGTGGCTGTAGGAGCTACCGTAGTAGTCGCTGATGACGATGCGGCCGCGGCGGCCGTAACGGTGCGAGTAGTAGCCGTTATAGGGGGTGCGGCGCACCGTCGGGCGGTAGGTGGTTGCCTGTGCGGGGGTGAGCAGCGCGCCGAGGGCGGTTGCTGCGCCTGCGCCTGCGGCGGCGAGCGCTGCGCGGCGGGTAAGGCGTGCAGGCTTCTTGGTGGCCATGATGTGCCTTTCGGGGTCGGTGTTTCTGTGAAGTGACATGGTGCGTGCACGGCGTGCGGCTGTGCATTAACCATTTCTTATTGTAAGCCTCAACGTTAATGTTTTTACGTGCAGAGTGCACCTTCTGGTTGAGGGTTAGACCATGCGGGCTAGTCCACGTTTTTCCGGCAGAAAAATTGCGGAAATATTGGTTGAGAAACACGCCGGGCACGCACTCAATACGGGTTGAATTGCGGGCTACATGTCTACTTCGGCGAGGCCACTGATTTTGCCGTAGCGGAAGTACCGGAGGGTAGAGCGGCGGTTTGCCCAGGCATTAATCTGGGCGGTGTCCTCGGGGTTGCTGATGTCTGGCCAGCGGTCGTTTTCGATCCTGAATCGGGTCATTGCGAGGAGGGGGTAGCTGCCGAAGACGGGACAGAATTCTGCGACCAGTTTGCCGGATTTTGTGTAGAAATGGAGGGAATCTGCGTGTTCACGGTCGGTGTTGTTGTCGTATGAGACCGTGTCAATCGCGTTGAGCGGGAAGAAGACCGTATCGTTGCACGGCTCTCCCCTTTCGATTCCTTCGGGCGAGATTTTAGTGTAGGTACCGGCGGCGTTCCAGAAGAAGAACATAAAAAAGCCGGTCATGCCGAGGCCAATAAAGTCGAATGCGAAGTGGAATCCTACGTCTTCCCCTAGGTGAATGATGTAGACTCCTATCGCAAACGAGAGAATTACTAGGGCATAGGTAGCAATTTCGAAGCGGTTTGTTCGGATGACGTATACGGCTTCGGCGCGTAGTTTCTTGTCGCGGCGTCGGTTGAGTTCGTACGTGACGACGGTGCGGAGGACCTTGTAGATCAGTACGGAGTCGAGTGCGCCCCATATGAAAATCATGATGGTGTTGACCATGGTCGCTCACCAGCCTTTCTATCTATCGGTGACCGGCAGCCTTCCGGCAACGGTGCGGAGGGTGCGGGTTTGTTCTCAGGGTAGCTGAGGAAATTGGGTGGTTAAGCCCAGATTCGCGTTATCTGCGGAGTGGTTGCCGAGTCTTCACCGGAGCATTGCGTCGAGTTAACCTCCCGTCTAGATTGGGTGCGATAGGCTAAGGATGTGCCCGCCACCTCACCGGGGCGGGCGTGATTCACCAACCACTACCGCACAAGGACGTACACGCCATGAGCGCAGCAGAAGACGGAGCCCTCGCAGGACTTATCGTCGCCCTGATACCGGGTATCCGTATTAAGCTCGGCAAACCCACCCTGAATAAGAGGCAAAAGAGGCCCATCGCGGCGTTTATTTTCTTCTGGCTTGTAACTATTCTCGGGTTTGTTGGTATGCCGCTTATATGGCTATCTCTTGGTCGCTGGGATGCCCAACCAGGAACAGAAGAATTTACTGTTGCAATTTCTGGCCTCATTTTTAGCATCGTGTCTCTTGGCCTGCTGGGCGCTCTCCCACTGAACCACTGCTACGCCTTCTACCTCGAACTACACGAGGATTGCGTGCGGTGGCGTAACTGGCGGTGGAAGGAACGCACTTTCACCTACCCCTCCATCACGTTTGCCCATGTGGAGAACAACGGCAAGAACGGGTTCTTGCGCATCGGCAGCACTGAGATGGGTAAGCGTACTTGCAGCTTCGACCCGTATCAGTTTGATGCGACGATTCTTATGGCGCAGGTGCTGTACCGTGACGATCACGGGCACTGGGCTGAGGAGGACGGTCTGGATGTGATGAGTGTGGTGGGGATGTATGGCTCTTCGCGCGATATTTATGCCCAGTTTTATGACTTGTGTAAGACGAAGTATGTTGTTGGGCAGACGAAGAGTGAGCGTCAGAAGCGCCGCCGCCGGGCTACTCGTAATGAGGCGCGTAGGTTGGAGCGTCAGCAGGCGCGTGAGGAGGCGCGCCGCGAAGCGCGGCAGGCTAAGAAATCCAGGAAGACTAATGAGGTGAGCGATGGAATCTCATAACAAATGGTCAGAAAGAATAACAATGCTTTTTCTGACGATGTGCGTTGGGTATATCTTTTTTATTATTCCTATAAATCTGCGTGATGACAGTGACGGTTTCACCGCCACCTGCACCGTGACTAAGGCGTACACGCAAGAGCGTCGCGGAACGGACCTTGGTGGCATGACTGACATTGGTTTGAAGGGCGTCTTTGAGACAGAAGAATGCGGCACGCTCACGATGTTTGAACCCCCTGAGGGTTGTAAGATTTCCGCATATGTCAAGACGGCGCAGCCAGGAAAAAAGTACCTATTCCACGTGTCTAATCGTTCACCTAAGAAAGATCAAGATTTTGTAACGACCCGCTTTGAAGAGATTAAGGAATGACCGTTTGCAGCTCCAGAACCTACGGAGAAGCCACCAGACAAGGCACTGAAAGCAGGAAAACAATGTTCCCATGGATTAAGAAACTCACATCCCCGGAATTTAGAATTTTCATTAGTCTTGTTCTGGGTATGGGGTTATTGTTTACATTCATGCACTATACAACGCACATCGAAGATGAAAATTCATATGCTGTATGCACCGTGAAATCAGCTAGAGTTGAAATTGTTGGGGGTCAGGTGTCAAACATGACTGACACTTCTCCCAAAGGTATTTTTGAGACAGATGAATGTGGTGTTGTTGAAATGTATGTCACGCCGGAAGGTAAAAATATTCCAAGGTATGTTTCTGAAATTCAGACGGGAAAGAAATATAAGATGTATAAAGCATGGAGCACGAGAAATGATGATAGAAACTTTGACACTCTTCGCCTTGAAGAAATCAAAGAATAACCAGCTCATGAGCCCTAAATAAAGCCCCGTGTGTAAAGCCTCGGGTGGCGCGAGTCTTCAACTCGCACTGCCTGGGGCCTTCCATATGAAATCAGCGGACCATTTCGTACTACCCTTCACCTTCAACAATGCAGGAGGGGCAGCCCCCTCATTGCAGCTAAGGAAATTGGGCGGTCACGCACGGATCCCGGTCCTCTGATGAATGGTTGCCCAGTCTTCACCCAAGCCTTGCACCCAGTTAACCTTCTGGTCAGATACCGTGCGATAGGCTAAGGATGTGCCCGCCACCTCACTGGGGCGAGCACGATTCACCAACCACTACCGCACAAGGACGTATACACCATAAGCACAGTTTTTGAGACGACCCGCTTTGAAGACATCACAGAATAACAGCCCGCAGCCCAGAAAGAAGGTGAAAAGCAGTGAAAAAGAACTCCCCGAGGAAAAAGAATGTTTCAAAGAAAAGAAACAATTCAAAGAAAAATGGTTACTCGAAGAAAAAATCTATTATCGCAAAGAAGCCCACAAAGAAAGTTGCTTTCAAGAATTTTCTTCACTCAAAGGCTATAGATATTTGGCGTGACCGCGAAAAAATCCTACTGATGTTGTGCGTACTGGCATTTCCTGCATCCTTATATTTCATTTCTTATGTCAACCCGTACAACGACTCCACTATCTGCACTGTTACGTCAGTAGAAATCGTTGAACATGAGGACCCCTACTCAATCTCCGGCGAATTCGAAACAGAGGAGTGCGGAATCATCACAACATCGAACGCCCCCGATGGAGAACGTATCTACCCCTACCTTCAGAACTTCAAGACGGGCAAGAAATACAGGGCATATAAGTCTCTGCTGACCCGTAACGATGAATTCGACTTCAGCGTCCTCCGCTTTGAAGAGATCAAAGAGTAACCCCACCCCAGCAGAAAGGATCCCACCGTGAGCTTTATCGGCGAATTTATCATCGACTTCATTGGAGAGGCCATCGCGTCCTCACCCACACTGCAGCGAGTACTCCTGTGGATTCTTTTCTCCATATCTATTCTTCTCATGCTTGTCCCCGTCATGACGGGCGAGTACGCGTGGAGCATCCTATCCATCTCCACAATGCTGTTTTCCGTCGTGATGATTGACGGCACGCGTGAGCACAGTGTGCAGGATGCAAAGAACGGCGGCGCGTACCATTACTTTCTGCTGACGGTGGGCACGTTCTGCGTTGCCGCGATTGTTCTGCTTGCTGCTCTCTCCCTGGTGGGTGTCCCGCCGGTTGCTTTCACCCCGCAGGTGGACGGTATCAATTTCGCGCCCTGGTATGTGGTGGTGTCCGCGCTGGTTCTGCTGCTGTTCTTCTACAATGCCGCGCAGCCGAGCGAGGAGATCCCTAACCTGCACCGTATGGAGCGCATCAACCGGTATGTGCGCACCGTGGTGCTGGGTGTGAGCGCCCTGATGGTGCTCCTCTGCCTGGTTATTCCGGTGGTTTCATTCGCTGCTGCCGGTTATGAGCCTGTGGGTGTTTCGGTGGTGCTGTGCCTGGTGCCGGTTTTCCTGATTTTTGTGCGCCGCGCCCTGTTCAAGCTGTGGGCGGCGACCTTTGAGGAGGGCACTGCCGGGTATGACGTGTTGCGTGGCTTCTGCGTAGCCCTGGTGGGTTTGGGTGGATGTTTGGCGGCGGTCCGTCTTGCTGCTGATGTTGTGCAGTCCGGTAGCGGATTGTCGCTGGTGTACGTGGTGCCGGTGATCGCCTCGTACCTGCTGGTGAAGAGGTACGTGACCGTGGGTGTTGCTATCCCCGAGAAGGATGACGAGGAGGACCCGGAGGCTGAACCTGCAGCCAGCTAAACCGTGGAGCACCGTGGGTTGAGGAACATTATGCACCAAAGCGCACGGTCTAGGATGATTCGCACCCGGGGTATCCTTGAAGGAGGTACGCCGCCTGCCGGTGGCGCGCTTCCGGATATTCACCAACCACACGAAACGAGAACCCA
>NZ_KV816913.1:16363-72579 GCF_001814485.1 Rothia sp. HMSC066G07
TCACCAACCACACGAAACGAGAACCCACCACCATGCGCACCTTCCTCATTATTCTCTGGGGCGTTGATGCGTTTGGTGCTCCCGTAGTGACGGTTGAGTCTTATGACCGTTTGGGTCGTCTGGTTCGTCAGCGCCGTGAGTTTGGTGCTCAGATTCCGGAGTCTTTCCGCACCGCGTACATGGACGAGACTGGCGGCTATGAGCTGTCCTACGATTACGATGCTGATGGTCTGCGTACTGAGTTTGTGCACCCTCTGGGTTCGAGCGCTTATGTGTATGATGCTGCTGGCCGCATGGTCAAGCAGACTGACATTACCGCGTACCGTCTGGATGGAACCGCCGTTACCTCTGAGTCTCGCGTGGAGTCTTCTTTCGAGTACAACGCGGTAGATGCGCTGGTGCGTGCGCAGGTGTCTGATTTGGCGGGTACTTGGGTTCGTGAGTTTGGTTACCGTGGTGCGCACATGACCTCTGTGACCGAGCAGCCCGCTGAGGCAGACTCTTCTGAGGCTCTGCACACTGAGATTATTCGTGATGATTTGGGTCGTATTAGCGGTGTGGATTCGCCTGCTGGTCTGGTCATGTACACCTACACTGACGCGCAGATGCTCTCTTCTGCCGTTCGCGGTACTGAGACTCTGCGTTGGACCTATGATGCTGCTGGCGCGCTGGTGTGTGTTGAGTACTTTGATAGCGCCCAGCCGCAGAATGCTTGGGTGAAGGTGCTGGTCACTGATGAGGGTGCCCGCGTTCGCGCAGTATGCCTCTACGGTGTGCAGGATGAGGCGAAGGCCGACTCCCAGTCGGCTGAGTTTGCCTCTGCTGTTGAGGATGCTCAGGCGTGGCTTCCGCAGTGCCCGGATTCCGTGGAGGTTGAGGGCGTTACCCTGGTGCCGGTTTCGACGAGTGTGTTCTCGTATGACGGTAATGATTCGCGTCTTCTGCAGGTTTCTTCGGATGGTTCTGGTTCGTCGTTGACCTATGGTGCGGCTGGGTTTGTGAGCTCGGTGGCGTCGTGGGGTTCTGCTGAGGATTCGGCTGTGTCCTTCTCCCTGTTGTGTGCTTCTACTGATGGTCGTGTGCTTGCTGCCGGTGGTGCGTCTGCTGGTGTACCCGAGTTTGGTGTACCCTCAACCGGTACTGGTGCCGGTGCTGGTGTTGGTTCTGTGGCTGGTTTTGCTGCTTCGGTGATGCACCCGCTGGTGTGGGATGAGAATTCGTTTGTTCCGCGTGTGCTGGGTGTGGGCGGCTCGTCGTTGCCTTCTGTGGGTTCGTTGGTGCCTGGTGCTGGTTCTGGTGCCGGTCTGTTGGATCCGTATGGTTGGGCTTCTTTGGGTGTTGCTGCGCCTGCTGTGCCTTCTGCTCAGGGTGCTTCTGCTGGTGCTACGCCGGTGTTGCCGGATTCGCTGGTTGGTGTTTCTACCGCTTCGGGTGTGGTACTGGGCTCTACCGGTTTTGAGGTGTTGGGTGCCCGCGTGGTGGATTCGCGTGTGGCTCGCTTTACTGCGCCTGATCCTTTGGCTGCGCCGGTGGGTGCTGGTTGGGGTGCTGACCCGTTCTCGCTGGTGGGTGGTAACCCGGTTTCTTTGGTGGATCCGTGGGGTTTGTCGCCGGTATCAATTGAGGAGTTTGAGAAGCAAGCGAGACCTTCTGGTATCGCTGGTTGGGTTAGGAACAACTGGGAGTACGTGGCTGGCGGTGCGATGGTTATTGCCGGTGTTGTAGTTGGTGCTATTGGTACTGGCTTGGGACCTCTGGGTGGTGCCGCATTCGGTGCGGCATCAGGTGCATTGATGGGTGCTGGCATGTCAGTAATCGAGCAGAAAGCTTCCGGCGGAAAGGTTGACTGGTCGAAGGCTGTTAATGAAGCTTGGAAGGGAGCTGTTGCTGGCGCCATAACAGGTTTGGTAACCGGCGGTTTGGGCAATTTAAAGAGACTAGCCGATGGGGTGACGAAGGTCACTCAAGCAGTTGAGAAGGTATCAAAGGCAAAACAGGCCATCTCTGCAATGGCCGGAAAGGTAACCGCCCCAATTGCGGAGGTTACTGCTCCGATTAGGTCTACACTTACCCCTTATGCTCGCAAGTTTGGACAGGAGCTGACCGAAGATAAAATTCTAGAAGATATGGTGAAAGATGGTGTCTCTGGTGGTATAAACAACACAGTTTCATATTATCTGGATGATAATGTGAAGGATAAAAATCCAATGACCGCTTTAGGGATGTTCACCTCTGGCACTTTTGCGTCTACTTTAGGTGCCATGACTGGTGGATTAGTAAAAGCTGGATTTGGAGTCCCCGGATACTATGATTCGAAACGCAGTCCCTTTAAGAATTTGGCGCTGCCAGTTGAAACAGCACCATCGCCATACCAGGTTTCTCTGAATCTGAATTCCTTGAATAAGTCTGATAGTATCCTTGATAATATTGTTCGCGGGTCTACTAATATCCTGCGTGAACCTGTAAATATCATGCGTGATACTCTTATTGATGCTGGCGCTGGAATGGTTAAAAATACATATCAGTATTACTATGATGCAAGCGTGCAGGGTAAGTTAACATCAGGAGAAGAACTTCAAGAAAAGCTTAAAAAAGGATTCGTCAATGACCTATATAAGGGCGCATTGAAGGGAAGTTTAAAGATGAGTCCAGAAGAAGCAAAAAGCGCTCGATTCGATATAATTAACACGGCAAAAAAGACGGGATCTCATGCAAAATCTGGCATTTCAAACGCTTTTGAAAAATCCGGAGAGTTCTTCGATAAGATTGATTTAAATAAATGGGATATTTAATAATTTTCTCTTTTGTTAAAGAATTATGGTAAGGGTATTCAATGGGTGCTAATTATGGCCTTCGTCAAAAAATAATGATGCTCATTCTGCTAATGATTGCTGTATATATGCTTGTCATTCTCCCTCAACAATCACGCGATGACAGTGATGGCATTACTGCCACCTGTACCGTGACCAAGGCCTATTGGGTGCCGCGTGGAGGAATTGTAAGTGGCATGACTGACAACACGCCAAAAGGTCTTTTTGAGACGGAAGAATGCGGCACTCTCACAATGTATGTACCGCCGGAAGGTCGCAAGATTCCCGAGTATGTTGAGACCGTCAAGCCTGGCAAAAAATACCTGTTCCACGTATTAAATTCATCCGACAAAAAGGATCGGGATTTTACTACGACCCGCTTTGAAGAAATCAAGGAATAAGGAATACAAAACCAATAAATAGTCCTATATAATAAAAGCCCTTGGGCTGAGAGATGATCTCTCAGCCCAAGGGCTTTCTTCGTACCAGCGGCTGCTGGCCTAGAGTGCTACCGTTAGCGGGTGATAATCGCGAAATCGCTACTGGACAAGTTCGTGAAATTACCAATCTGCGCGTTCAGGCGGCACTTAGACGTCACCGACAGCGCCGTCACCACCCGCTGATCCTCAGACACCAACACATGCCCCGAACAACCATCCGAAAAACTAATCAACTGAGCATCCGGAGAAATCGCCTGAACCAGCGTCGAAAACTCACCCGTACGCGGCAAAACCATCAACGGATTCAACTCATCCGCACCACTCGGCCACACCGGAACCACAGTCACCGGCAAAACACTCTGATTCACCACACGAGAAGGAACCCGCAACTCAATCGAACGCAAACGCTGAATCGGGTACGCCGTCGAACGAACCTCCCGATCAGAAATAGCCTTCGACGTCTCAGAATCAATACGGTTCAGCCATTCCTCAAAAGCACGCGAATCCTTAAACTCAGCAGACACATTCGCCCGAACCTGCACCACGCCATTAGCCGGGATACTCACCCCAGACAGATTCCACGAACACGGAACATCCACCGCAGTCACACTCGACTGATTCTTCGCCACGCCAGAAGACGCCTGACCGGCATCCCACGTCACCGAAGCACACGAACCACCCTCAACACCGGGAAGCACCTGCAAAATATCGCCCCGAAGAGCCGACTTCTGCGAGGAAAACTCAAACGTCAGGCGGGCACTCTTATCCCGCGGGTTATACGTACCCTCAATACGGGTACCCAAACCACTCGGCAAAGACGCCGAACTACGGCTCGACGCAGACCATGACTCGGCCGTCTTAGGTGAACCCTTACCGCCGTTCAAACCCACAAAGACGAGCACACCCACAAGGATCAGAGAACCCAGGATAGCGCCCCACACCAGCGGGCGGCGCAAGGGCGAACGGGCAGGCTCCTCTTCCTCAACGACCTCATCAGGCACATATGCCGGTTGCTCCACCACAAAAGGAGCCCGGATAACCGTCTCATTCTGCGCCTGACCCAGCGACGGCATGCCCGCACCATACAGCTCCGTGACATTTTGCCCAGGCACCGCAGAAACAGCAGGCTCAGCGCCATGAACCACCGTAGGCGTATAGCCCACAGCACCCGAAGACACCTCAACCCATCGAGGAAGCACCACATCAGTAGCGAAACCCTCAGCCAAAAGACGCAACTTAGCGGCAGCCTCAGCCGCCCCAGGACGCTGAGCCGGGTTCTCCGCCAACATCCCGTGAAGCACCTCAGCCACCTCAGCCGGAATCTGCGGCGACAACTGCACCGCACCACCACGCACCGGAAGAGGACGCGCCGCCACCACCCGCCGGTGAATGGTCGCCCAGTCTTCACCCGGGCCTTGCGTCGAGTTAACTTTTTAGCCACCTAACCCATAGACCATCAAAGTACTCGACAATTCAACTTGTCAGAGCTTTCAAGCACATAGAGTATCCTTGGGAAAGGTACGCCACCTGCAGGTGGTGCGCTTCCGGATATTCACCAACCACATACGAAATGAGGACTTTCATGTCTGAAAACACCCCGCAGCCGGCTGCACCGCAGCAGCCGCAGTTCACCCAGCAGGCACCCGCCGTACAGCCTGCATACGGCGCACCCGTCGAGGCACCGAAAAAGAAGTGGGTGGCAGTAACCGCGTTGGTTCTGGGCATTATTTCCGCTCTGACCGGCATCTTTGTTATTGGTTCGTTCCTGACCATCCCGACCATTGTTTTCGCGGTGATTGCTCTGGTCATGGTCAAGAATGGCACCGGCAAGGGTAAGGGCATGGCGATTGCCGCTCTCGTGCTGGTTTTGGTGGCGTACATTGCTACGTTTGCTTTCTTCCAGATTCGTGCGGCGAACCTTGAGAAGTCTAACCGAGAGGCTCGTGAGGTTATCCAGAAGTGTGAAAACAACGAACCTGGCTACTACATCATCGAGAAGGACGGCAAGCGTTACTGCAACGCTGGCGGCTGGGTCTACGAGATGGATAAGTAAACCGGTTCGTCTGGTCTAGTAACCGATGATGCGATGGGTGGGGCGTTCGTGCGTGCGGCGATGACCGTGCCTGCGAGCGCCCCTCAGCCATATCTTCTGGAGGCACCGCCGCCTAGTTTGGGTGGGGTGCGTGCTCTTCCTATTCACCAACCACACGAAACGAGAACCCACCATGCGCACTTTCCTGATTATCTTCTGGGGTATCTTCGCTGCGTTCACGACAGTGGCGACTTTTTACGTCCTCATCAATTACGAGGTGCAGCGTTGGAAAGATAAACAACGGCAACGTGAGGGTATTTATATTCGACGAGTTACTCGGCTCGAAGCTTTATGCCTGATATTTGTTCCCGTCCCGTCCGCACTAATGGCTTTCTTTCATATTTATATTGAAGAAGAATTCGGCACAGGCAATGAAATACTCTACCTATGCTTGTCACTTGCACTCCTTCCGCTGTTGCGGTACGTGCATGTTGCCTACGTGAAGACCTCCGCCGACGGCATCGAGCAGCGCATCTGGTTCTCCAACCCGACCCGCTACCCTTTCACCGCGATCAACCGTGTCGTGTTCTACAAAGCAGCAAAATATGAAGACGAGGACATGGTGGGGTTCTACGCTAAGTCAGGCACCCAGATTGCGCTGTTTAGCCCGTTGCCTCATAAAAATTACCGGCTTCTGGCGATTGTGCGTTTCAGGATTGAGAACGAGCGTTGGCCTGAGATGGACAACCCAGATGATGTGGCTCAGGTGGACCGTTTGGATTGTGCTGGGAAGACGATGCGCTACTTTGAGAATTTGGGGAAGGTTACTGGCCTTGCCGACGTCTACATGTAACCAACCACCACACTAGGACATTTCATGCTCAGAAAATTTCTTGCCGAAACCGTCACTAATGGCTCTATCGGACTCGACCGCCCCAAAGGCTATATTCCTCTGGGGCAGCGGCAGAAAAAGCCGCTGCTGGCTGTTGTTTGTCTGGATTTTTTCACGCTTTTTGTGTGTTTTTTGGTTCCCCTCTGGATTTCAAAGACGCTTGAAGATTTTATATTTTTCCTCATCTTTGGAAGTATCGTAGGGTCCTGTTTTTGGCTTATGTCCATCCATGTCCACTCTTTCTATATCCAGCAGAATGAGACTTCCGTGAAATGGCGGAACTGGCGATTCAAAACCCGCGAGTTCGACTACAGCAGCATCACCAAAATACACATGCAGGTCAACGGCAAGGGCGGGCACCTACTCATCAGCAGTAGCCAGATGGGGCGCTACCGTCTGGGTTTCAGCCCCGTCTTCTTTGACGCCACCTACATTTACCACATGATTCTCTTCCGCGAGCGCTACGGAATCTGGCCGCCCAAGTACATCCCTGAGCTCTTCGTAGAGTTCGGTGATTACGAGGACATGGACGCCCTGATTAAGGTCCTCTGTTACGCCCGCACGTACGAGATTGGTTCCCCGGAGGCTGGGGAGTACCGACAGATCCCGGAGCACCTGCAGCGCATCCTCGACCGCGCCGCGGCAGAGTCCAAATAGTTGAAAGGGAAATAGCATGAACGCTATCTCTGAAACCTTCAGAATCCTATGGCTAATCTTCCTGTGGTTCTGCTTTAGCTTCATAGCTCTTGCATCTCTAGTGATGGCCGTTATTGGGGTATGGCCTTGGGGTGCGCTGTTCTTCGTTTTAAGCCCTCTGAATCTTGCTTACATAGATATGATTAACGCTGAAAATATTGGCTATAAAGCGACCGGAGGCCTCTTCCACCGCTTCTTTATTTTCGTTTACTCCATCAACGCGGTGGGCTTGATTGTTCTGACGGTTCTGACGGCTTTCGGTGTACTCCAGGGGGACCCGGCTCCGTGGACCCCTGAGACGAACTTTGCTTCCTGGTACATGGTTGGCGGGCTAATCATCGTCGCCTTCCTCATCTACCGCATCGAGCCTAATGATGAGATTCCTGACCTGCTGCGCATGGAGCAGATGAATAGGCGCTCAACCCGTGTGGGCGTTGTGTCGGCGGCTATTTTCACGGTTCTGTGCCTCGTGGTTCCTCTGACTAGTTTCATGACTGCAGGCTATGATCCGGTGGCTCTGGCGGTTGCGCTTTTCCTGGCCCCTGGGTTCCTGCGTGTTGTGCGTGAGGGCCTCTTCTACCTGCAGGGCACCCGCTTTGAGGAGGGATCTGAGGGGTACCGTACCCTGCGTGCCGTGTGTATTGGCGTGGCTGGTTTGGCTGGGTGTATTGCGCTCGGGTATGTGGGCTATTCGCTGGTTCGTCTGGAGTTGCTGCCTGCGCTGTTCTTTGCTGCCTCGGTAGCGATGAATGGGTGGTCGGTGAAGAAGTACATCACCGTGGGTATCACCATTCCCGAGGAGGAAGACGAGGATTCCTCTTCCAATGCCGCTGTTCAGGAGGCGGAGTAAAACATGCTAGATACCATCTTTAGTATCTTCTGGGGAATTATTTTGGTGCTGTCCTTTGCTTCTATCCCCTACATTATTATTAGGTACGAGATTAATCGACGCCAAGATAAGAAAAAGGAAGCACAGGGAATTTTTAATAAGATTGATTTAAAGAAGTGGGACATTTAATGAGATTACCTTTTTCCACTAAGTTATAAATAGGGGAGCCGATGGAAATTAATTATGCTCGCCGCCAAATAATAGGGTTGACCCTTTTGATAATGCTTGCTGTATACATGTTTTTGTTGTTCCTCAACATTTACGTGATGACAGTGATGGCATTACCGCAACCTGTACCGTGACTAAGGCATATTCGGTACCGCGCGGAGGAACAGTAAGCGGCATGAACGATATTAGGCCAACAGGAATTTTCGAGACAGAAGAATGCGGCACTCTCAAAATGATTACTCCTCCGGAAGGTCGCAAGATTCCCGAGTATGTTGAGACCGTCAAGCCTGGCAAAAAATATCTATTCCATGTCGCAAACTCATCACCTAAAAAAGAACGGGATTTTGATATAACCCGCTTTGAAGAAATCAAAGAATAACAACCTCATAAATTAAAAATAAAGCCCCCGCAGCCGAGAGTCATCCTCTCAGCCGCGGGGGCTTCACCGTATCAGCGTGTCCTCACGCGGCGAGCGTTAGGAGGCGCGGCGGCGAGAACGCAACACCATCGCAGTGCCGGCACCAAGCACCAGTGCGCCACCCACAGCCACAGACACCGCACCGAAACCAGTACGCGCCAGGCCGCCCTGCTGGGAGCTGCCAGAAGAAGCAGACACACCGGACTGGCCCAGGGAGCCGCTACCGGTACCACCGCCGGAAACACCACCCGGGTACACGCCGCCAGCAGAACCATCAGCAGAATCAGAGCCCTGTGCATTCACACCACCGGTAGCAGCAGAAGCACCAGCCTGACCGGACTGACCAGACTGCGCGGCACCGGACTGGCCAGCCTGACCGGAACCAGCATTACCGCCAGCACCACCCGGGGTTGCCGAATCAACACGGCGCACACCGCTAAAGTCATCCGACGCAGCGTTCGGGTCCTTCGGCACGGCAGTCTCAAACGAGCACGCATCCGACGCCTTCTTACCCACAGCAACCGCAAGCTGCTGCACCGGGCTATTCACCTCAGTACCATCAGCCAGGGTCGCAGAATAGTGCACGTCAAACATGTACTGGCCGGGCTCAGAGAACACCCAGTTCGCGTGTGCGTGCGTCGCGTAATCAATGTCGATCGTGGTCTTGCCGGTCGTCGAGTCCAGCAGCACATCCGCACCATTCAGCGACTCAGTGAACATGCCGAAGCGTGCACCCTCAGGCATGACCTTCGGCACCACGTGCAGGCGCACGGGGCCGCGCAGCTGCGAGTAGTCAATGTCCTGCGTGTTGTAGCCGGGCCAGGGCAGGCCGCTCTGCTGGGTCTGCGGCAGGCCGTAGAAGGCGGTGCCGACCGGGCCCATGAAGTTCAGCTTCTCGTCAGCCATACGTTCGGTGCGAACACGGCGGGCGTTCTCGCTGACAGTCCACACGACCGAATCGAGCGGGCGCACGGTCGAATCAGCGTCAATGATGCCGCTGTCGTCACGCAGACCCACGGACAGCTGGCGGTCCTTCAGGGTCGCCTGAATGTCCAGGTGGCCGTGCGAAATCTTGGTGCGGCCGTCAATCTGACCGGGCACGCACTGGTGACCCGGGGTTCCGGGGGTGGACGGCTGCGCAGACGGTGCCGGGCTAGTCGGAGCAGGGGCGCTCGGGGTCGGGTTCGCGGGCGCGGGGCTAGACGGTGCCGGAGTGGAGGGCGCCGGAGCAGGTACGCTCGGTTCTGCGGAGGCGGTCGGCACCGCAGGCACGGTCGGAACCTCGCTGGGGGACACCGACGGAACGGTGCTGGGCTCAGCGGTCGGAGCCTCGCTGGGTGCCTCGGAGGGAGCCTCGCTCGGCTCAGCAGAAGGCTCGGCAGAGGGCGCGACGGTAGGCTCAGCGCTCGGCGACGGATTCACCGGAGCAGGCTTCGGCGCATCGCTAATGGGTGCGCTATCGGGAGCCAACGCACCGTGCGCGGTGTACTTGGTGCCCGGCTCGTAGTTCGCCGCAACCTCAGTGGTGGAGGCGGAAGCGTTCATATCCGGGTGGGTCAGCATCTTCACGCGCAGAGCCGTGCCCTTGTAGAACGACTCGTCACGGAAGGTAAAACGCGCCACGCCATCCTCAACGGAGCCTTCCAGGTCGAGGTACGGGTAGACCGGGTCATCCTGGGCGTAGAAGCCGCCACGCATGAAGCCGCGCACCTTCGGGTCCTTGAAGCGGACCTCAACGGTGCTGAAACCGTTGCCGTTCGGGGTGACGGTCACGTCGTAGTCCATGCTGGTCGGCGTGTACTGCTGGGTGCTGAGTACGGTGTTCGCCTGATCCGGGATTTCTTCGGGCCAGGAGCCGTTACCGTCGTCGCTGTACACGCTCTCAGCCTTACCGGGCTCGTAGGTGAGCTTGTGCGAGATCCAGCGGGACGCCTCCGCGCTGTTCGCGTCGGAGGTGTCGGGGGTGAAGACCGCCTGCAGCTGGGAGCCCTCGCTACCGAGCATTTCAGACCAGGTGGCGGTACCATTCACGACCGGCAGGTCGGTCAGGAAGTAGCCGTTGTTGTACAGGGTCAGGGTGCCCTTGAGGTTCTTGTTCGCGGCGGTGAAGATGATGTCGCTGAGCTTGTCGTCGGCGTCCTTGTTCTTAGCCGGGTCAGCGTCCAGGCGGTGCGGTGCCACGGACAGCACGTACTTTGCGGCGTCCAGGTCACCAACGGGCGCCGCATTGTAGCGGTCGACCGTGGGCACGGCGGTGGGGGTGCCGTCACCGAGCACGGGCTGCATGCCGCCAACCTGCCAGACCAGCTTCGACGGCTTGGAGCTGATGATGCGGCCGTCGGTGGAGCGCGCCACGGTGCGGTAGGTGACCACGTAGCGGCCGGGGCGGGTGAAGGTCGTGGTGTTGTGGGTGTGGCTACCCTTGTCGAGCAGCCAGGAGTGCCAGCCGGTGGAGCTGCTGGAGAGCATGCGGTACACGTCGGCGGGGGCGTCGTCCGGGTTGTAGCGGAAGAGCTCCATACGGCCGGGGCCCTCAACGGAGAGAATGTCGGTAGCGAACACGCCGTCACGGAAACGCTCGGTGGGCACCTTCGTGGATGCGCCCAGGCCAGCCCAGATGGGGTCCTGGTTACCGTAGGTCAGGTGCGGTGCCATGTAGAGGGTCTGGCCGGGTTCGCCGAGGAACGCCAGGGAGGGCGAGTCGCCCAGGGTCATGGTGTACTGCGACTTGCCGTCCCTGGTGCTGTAGCCCTTGCCGACCCAGTTGACGGTCTTGTCCAGTTCGTAGGTGTCTGCGCCGGTCTTGTAGGGGTTCGCCTCGTTCATGAGGACGAAGGTGCCGTTCTGCTCGTCCCAGTATGCCTTGGGGGCGTCAACGTGGCCCTTGGTGGTGACGATTTTGCCGTCGTCGGGGCCTGCTGCGGCGGGCAGGGAGGGGGCAGCGCCGGCGAGCGCGAGCAGCGCTGCGGCGGAGAGGAATGCGGCTGCGCGGCGGAGGGCGGGCTTGCCGCCGGGGATGAAGAGTGCGGGGGTGTGTGTGGTGACCCGTCGTTGGGTCTGCTTCTGAGAGCTCATGACAACCTTTCTCATTTTTCTATTTCCTAGGGTAGCTCTTTTGCAAATAATTGTCATTTAGAACCTAAGTGAGTATAGTGATTCTCAGAAACACGTGTGCGCCGAGGCGCGCCCAAAAACGCACACCACGTACATCCACAAAGAGAAAAACACGGCAGAGCGCACCCCGGACGCAGGGGAGAAACCGGCAACAGGCCGCCGGACCCAGCACCGGGCAAGCCCCGAAAGCATCGGGCAACGCGCCAGCCAACGAGCAGTCATCCAAGGAGCCACCATGCAAGGACGCACCAAACCCCTGAGCCTACTCAGCGCAACCACCCTCGGATGCACCCTCGCACTCGGGGCGCCCCTCGCCCTCCCCCAGGTCGGCACCTTCACCGCCGCACAGGCGCAGGAAAACCAGACCGGCGCCCAGGCAGGCACCGAGTCGCGCGGTTACGTCAACTACGAAGGCGACTACGTCATCGCGGGCGTACACACCGAAATACTCAACGCCTTCCTCGACGGCAGCCAGTTCACCCTCGGCACCCTTGCAGACACCGGCCCCGGCCAGCAGGGACGATTCAACCCCGCCCGCACCGTCTTCCACCTGCCCGACGTCGAGGATGCACACACCAAGGTCGTAGCAGGCTACGACTACATTGCCCCCGAAGGCACCGACATCTTCTACATTCCCTCCACCCGCACCCGCGGCCTGCTCTACCCCGGCCTCGGTGCGGAAGGAATCCGCCCCGGCGCGCTCAAGGACAACACCATCAACCTTGAACTCGTGCGCAGCAGCGTACCCGAAGGCGGCCGCGCCGAAGTCTTCACCGAATCCGGCCGCGACAACCCGCGCGTCTTCAGCACCAACGACAAGCTCGCACCGCACACCATCACCTCTGGCGGCCACGAGCACCTCAGCTGGGCATTCACCCGCGAAGGCATCTACCAGCTGACGTTCCGCGCCACCGCAACCCTTGCCGACGGCACCCAGGTCAGCTCCGAGGCAACCTACACCATCGCCGTGGGCACTAACGCTGAGGAAGGCTTCAAGCTCCTGAACGCGCAGAACGCCGCAAAGGAAGCAACCAAGGACGCCACGAGCGAGGCGACCACTACCCCCGAGGCGACTTCCACCGCCACCGAGAGCGCCACCAGCAGCCCCAGCGCATCTACCTCCGCAAGTGCTGAGGCGAGTGCTTCTGCTGAGGCGAGCGCATCCACCGGTATTCGCCGCGTGGATGGATCTGTGAACGGTCAGAACGCCGCGCAGGTGACCGACCCGAACGGTGCAAAAGCGGCGGCGAATGGTGAGCAGGCATCCCAGGGTGGATCCGGTGTAACCGCTATCAGCGGCACCGACAACACCAATAACGGCTCCGACAAGGGCGAAAGCAAGAGTGGCGGCGATAATGGCAGCTCTCGCAGCGTGAAGGGCTCCAACGCCCAGAACGTCACCGCGCCCGGTAACGGCGGCGGCATTACCGGTAACGGTGTGCTGTCCTCCGGCCTGCCCGGCAGCATGAACCAGCAGTGCATCGCCACCGAGGTTCCCGCCGAAGACGCCAAGGGCTCTAAGGACGCTCAGAAGGACAACAAGCAGAGCAACCAGGCAGCCCAGGCACCGACCAGCATCCCCACCCTCGCTGTAGTCAACACCGCCGAGCACAGCGGCCGTGAAGAAGTCACCCACGGTCACTTTGACGTAGGTCCCGTGCTCAACGGCGGCAACCTCACCAGCAGTGTGAAGGACGACCGCACCAGCCCCGCCCGCCACGTCTCCCCCGGCGCACTCGAGTTCGTGCTCAATGACGCCGCGAAGATCAACCTGCCCGCAGGCATGGAGAACATCGCCCCGGCGGGCACCCCCGTGCACATGATCGGCGCAACCCAGCAGCAGGGCGTGCCCTGGCTCGGCTGGAGCACCCAGGACCCCGAACTGCTCAAGCAGCTCGACGGCCCCGTCACCATGAGCCTCAACGGTTTTGAGGGACCCGGCACCATGTCTACTTTCCTCTCCGGCAACTTCGGTTCCGCCGGTCAGCAGGTCTTCGATTCACGTAGCGGCGGCTCCTTCCAGGTGCCCGCAAACACCCACCAGCACAGCAACTGGGTGTTCACCGCTGAGGGACGCTACACCGTGACCATCGGCTGGACTGCACGCCTGAAGAACGGTCAGCAGGTCAGCAGCGAATCGGTTCTGCACTTCACCGTCGGCAACCCCGATAACGCCCCGGCAAGCAACAACGCGCAGGGTGCGGCAGACACCAAGCAGGACGGCGGCAACGCTAACAGCGCTAACGGCGCCAACAACGGCGGCGAGAAGAGCACCGCCAAGAACCCCGTCAACGGCACCGTAGACGAAGCCACCGGCATCGTTACCAAGCCCGACGGATCCAAGGTGCGCATCGTCGGTAAGACCGCCTCCGGTGAGGATTGCGCCCTGACCAGTCAGGAACTCGCGAACGCGCAGAAGGCAGCCGCTGCAGGTAAGCTGCCGAACACCGGTGTGGTCATCGACCCGTTCATGGTCAGCACTTCCATTCTGGCGCTGGCACTCGGTGCCATGATTCTGCGTTCGGCACGCCGAAAGGACCGCAGCGGTGACACCGCATAGCGGGCATACCGGCAAGGGGTCACACGCCTATAGTCGACGCGCCGCCCTCACCCTCGCCTCCCGCATTGCGGCAGGTGCCGGGGTGGGGGCTGGTGCCTTCGCGCTGAGCGGATGCGCCAGCACCGAGAACGCCTCCTCCGACCGGATGCGCGTGGTCGCCACGACCCCGATTCTGGCGGATTTGGCGCAGCAGATTGCCGGCGACCGCGCCAGCGTGCACTCCCTCGTGCCCGCCGGTGCCGACCCACACTCGTACGAGCCGAGCCTGCGCGATATCCGCGATGTCGCCTACGCCCGTTGCGCCCTGACGAACGGCCTGCTGCTGGAGCAGCGTAAGCTCTCCAAAATGGTTGAGGCGAACCTGCCCGCCGGGGTCGTGTCCGTGGCTGTTGCGGAGAAAATCGAGCAGTACGGCGGCAAGCTGGAAGCCATTGTTGAGGATGCCTCCCTGGACTCCATCTGGCTGGGTTTGCGCGTTGAGGAGGGCGGGCAGAACGAGTCTGCCCCCGCCGATTCTTCGGAGGCCGGCATGCGCTTTGAGGTGCAGAGCGTGCGGGCGCGCACCGCCACCGATTCGTCGAATGCGCAGTTGGCGGCGTTTATTACGCAGACCTTCGGCGCGGTGGAGATGCTGTGCGATTCGCATGCGCGCGGCGTGAACCTCACCCGTGAGGGGGACACCGCGATCCGCACCGGCAATATGGGTTCGCTGGAGCTTCCGTTGCAGGCGCATACGCACCTGTCGTGGGCGTTTAGTGATGCCGGCGAGTACGCCATTGAGCTGAGCGCCACCGCGGTCAATGCGCCGGAGTCGGTGCGTTCTTCGCGCGGCACCCTGTACTGCGCGGTCGGTCGTGACCCGCAACAGCTGGTGGACCGTCTGGCGAAGGAACAGAACGTTTCTGTCTCGGACATCAAGGTTCTTTCTGCAGGTCACGCCGATATTACGGCACGTACCGGCGACGGCAGGCTCGTGCTTCGCGCGGATTCCTCCCAGGGCGCCGTAGAGTACGAACTGAACCGCACCGTGGTCGCGGTCCCCTCCCGCACCCTGCAGGAGGTGCCCGCCGGCGGTAGCTACCGTTTCCTGCGTTCGGGTGCTTCGGAGCATCGCGGTCAGGTGTATCTGCTGGCTCAGGCGGTTCTGGGCAAGCACGTGCACGGCGAAATCGACCCGCATATTTGGCATTCGGTGCCGAACGCGAAGGCGAGCGTGCAGGTCATTCGTGACGCACTCATCTCCGCCGACCCGGAGGGTGCGAGCGAGTACGCGACCCGCACCGAGCAGGTCATGAAGGAGCTTGATGCCCTGGACGCTCAGCTGCGTCAGGTGTACGGGGGTCTGCCGGAGTCGGCACGCAACCTGGTCACCACGCACGACGGCTACCGCTACCTGGCGAGCACCTACGGGCTGCACATTGCCGGTTTTGTGAGTGCCAGCGCCAGCGGCGAGCCGAGTATTCAGCAGCGTCAGCGTCTGCGCCGCACGGTCGAGGATCTGAAGGTTCCGGCGATTTATCTGGATAAGTCCACGGCGATGCGTTCACCGGTGCTCACGGAGCTGGCTCGGGAGGCTCAGGTGCGTACTGGGGTGCTCTATTCGGACACCCTGGATGCGCAGGCTCCTCACTACGCGCAGATGATGTTGGCGAATGCTCACACGATTGCACTGTGCTCTGGCAATGGCTCTGGCGGCGATTCTTCGGGTGCTAGTTGCTCGGAGGCAAGCACCTCATAACCCGGTTCTAAGCTACCCACAAGCTCATATAGCCGTATCAGCATATAGATAATCTTTCACACACCGTTTCGGTCATGATCCAAGGAAGTCCTCATGATGAACTCAACCACCCCCTCCCGCCCCTCGCGTAGCCGCGCCCTGCCCGCCCTGGCTCTGGGCGCCAGCCTCATGCTCGCACCCCTGGGTGTGGCACACGCGGAGACCACCCCGGCAACCGCTGAGAGCGCCTCGGCTCAGCCGAGCGACAGCAACCTCAGCCGCGGCGAGCGTGCCCTCACCCAGACCCTGTCGGCGGAGCAGCCGGTCGCATCCGGCCGTACCGAAATTTCCGCCGGTCACGTGGATATGGGTCCTCGTTTCAACAACGGCAAGTTTGAGCTCATGCTCCACGACGACCACGGCGAAACCCCCGTCTGGCGCAGCCTGGACGAGGTCATCTACCGCGGTAGCGACCAGGCGATCCTTGAGGTGCCGAACGACCCGCGCTACTCCTTCGTGGGTGCGCCCGCCGGCTCTAAGGTGTACGTCATTCCGCAGACCGAAACTAAGGGCGTGATTTGGCCGGGTTGGAACACTCAGGATCCGCAGCTGGTGTCCAAGCTGAACCGCGGCGTGAACCTGACCCTGGAGCAGGTGAGCGGCCCCGGCACGTTCAGCCTGTACCTGGAGAACGGCAACTTCTCGGCACCGCAGGTGCTGTGGTCCTCGACCAAGAGTGAGCCGCAGAAGCTGTGGGTGGAGAAGAACACTCACACCCACGCGAACTGGGTGTTCACCGCTCCCGGCGAGTACCTGCTGAAGGTTACCGCGAGCGCTGAGCTGTCTGACGGTTCGACCGTGTCTGATACCCGCTACCTGAAGTTTGCGGTGGGTGATTCCGCGAGCGCTGATGCCCTGTACGCGATGGAGGCGCAGGCGCGCGGTTCCTCGGGTTCGGCTTCTGCTACTTCTCAGGCCGCCGGTACCCAGGCGTCCGGTACTCAGGCGTCCGGTTCTTCTTCTGCCGCCGCAGCGAGCGATCAGAGCGGTTTCCGTGCTGAGTTCACGATTTCCTGGAGTCCTATTGTCGCTGGCATCGTGGTCGTGGTGGGCGTGGGCGCATTCATCGTCTCCCGGCGTCGCCGCTCCTCCGCGCAGCGTGAGGCTCTGGATGAAGTGCGCGGTGACCGTTCGTGAGCGCATCGGTAACAGCAGGTACTGAGCCTGTCCTAGAGATTTCAAACCTGTACGCCGGCTACGCGCGCCGTTCCATCCTCAAGGATCTGTCCCTGACCCTGGAGCGCGGCGAGTTTGCGGGTCTGATTGGTGCTAATGGTGCCGGTAAGACCACACTGCTGCGCACCATTTTGGGTCTGATTCGCCCGGCGTCCGGTCAGGTTCGGGTGCTGGGTGAGTCGCCGCGTGTGGCGCGTGCGCATATTGGTTATGTGCCGCAGAAGCACCAGTTCCAGTGGGATTTTCCGCTGACCGTTAAGGACACGGTGATGACCGGTCGCGTGCGTGAGATTGGGTTCTTCCGCCGCCCGGCGAAGAAGGATTGGGTTCAGGTTTTTTCGGCGATGGAACGCACCGATGTTCTGCACCTGCAGGACGCTTCCATTGCGGAGCTTTCGGGTGGCCAGCGTCAGCGAGTGCTACTTGCACGCGCCCTGGCGGCGAACCCCTCCCTGCTACTGCTGGATGAGCCGTTTACGGGCGTGGATGCCCCCACCCAGACCACTCTGACTCGCCTGTACCGTGAGTTGGCGGGCGAGGGCATCACGATTCTGATGTCTACGCATGACATGCTGGCGGCGCGTGAGTCCTGCTCGCGTCTGTGCGGTGTGCGCGGCAATATTCACCTGGATGGTCCGGCGGACTCCTTTAGCCTGGAGCAGCTGCATACGTGGTTGCACGGTCACGATATTGAGGAGGCACAGGGCCACGCCCGCACGGGCTTCACCTGTGCCGGTGGTGCGTTGGATGAGTACGGCCACGAGCTGCCGGATTCCTGCGCTTCTGATCATTCTCTCTCCCCCGCCCATACTGCTTCTACCGGGGGTGCCCGTTGATTACTCCTATCGATTTTCTGGCCGATCTGTTCAACCCGTCCCTGGCCTTCCTTCCGCGCGCCCTGGCTGCGGTGCTGCTAGCCTCGGTGGTGACGGGTGTGGTGGGTTGCCACGTGATGATGCGCGGCATGGTCTTCATCGGCGATGCGGTGGCGCACTCGGTGTTCCCGGGCCTTGCGGTGGCGTTCGTGCTGGGCGGCAACCTGATGGTGGGCGGCCTGACCGCGGGCGTGGTAACGGCTATTCTGGTGGCTATTTTCAGCCAGAATCAGCGGCTGCGCGAGGATTCGGTCATCGGCATTTTCTTCGCCGCCTCTTTTGCGCTGGGCATTGTGATTATTTCCTTGGCGCCGGGCTATTCGGGGTCGGTGCAGGATTTCTTGTTCGGCTCGATTGTGGGTGTTTCGAATGAGGACATCACCAACGCCGCAATCATGGGCGCCGTGATTCTGCTGGTGCTGTGGCTGTTCCACCGGCAGATTGTGACGGTCAGCCTGGACCGCGAGAGTGCCCGCGCGATGGGCCTGCCGGTGCTTGCCCTGGATATTGTGCTGTACGTTCTGGTGACCATTTCTGTGGTGCTGGGCCTACAGACCCTCGGTAACGTGCTGGTGCTGGCGCTTCTGGTGATTCCGGCGTCGGCAGCGCGCCTGGCGTGCCGCCGACTGGGGTCGATGATGGTGTTCTCGCCGGTGTTCGGCGGTATCTGTTCGATTGTTGGCCTGTACCTGTCCTGGGCGTTTAACCTGCCGACCGGTGGCACGATTGTGCTGTCGATGGTGGCGGCTTTTGTGCTGGTCTGGGCCGTGACGGCGGTTCGTTCTCGAGCGCGCGCCCAGCTCAAGCAGAGCTCGGAGGCAGCGGCTTAAGCCTTCAAGAGGCCCCATGCTTAAGCCTTAAGAACCAAAGAGAACACTCCGTGTAATAAAGACGCTTAATTTAACACTCCCTGTTTAATGAAAGTACAACCTATCAAACACTTCTTATAGGTTGATATCGGCAGTGATAACGTCATCGCTACCCCTTACATGAACTTCAACGGAGGAGTCAGCATGAAAGCGTATGTTTACCACGGCCCCGACCAGAAGGGCGCCTGGGAAGAAGTGCCGAACCCCACCATCCTCGAGCCCACGGACGTCATCGCACGCGTGGACACCACCACCATCTGCGGTACCGACCTGCACATCCTCAAGGGCGACTGCCCCGAGGTGGAGCACGGGCGCATCCTCGGCCACGAGGCTGTCGGCACCATCACCGAGGTGGGCTCCGCGGTAACCGATTTGAAGGTCGGCGACCGCATCATCATTCCGGCCGTGACCAACTGCGGTAAGTGCTCGTACTGTAAGGCGAACCAGCCTTCGCACTGCCAGACCGTCGGCGGCGTCGGCTGGATTTTCGGTTACATGATTGACGGCACCCAGGCTGAGTACGTGCGTGTTCCCTACGCAGAGACCTCGGTTCACCTGGTTCCGGAGGGTCTGACCGATGAGGACGTCCTCTTCCTCACCGACGCGCTACCCACCGGATTTGAGATGGGTATTCTCAACGGCAACACCAAGCCCGGCGATACCGTCGCCGTGATTGGTGCGGGCCCGGTGGGCCTGGGCGCGATTATGACCGCTAACCTCTGCGGTGCCGGCCGCGTCATCACCGTCGACTTCGACGGGAACCGCATGAACAAGGCACTGGAGCTGGGCGCAACCGATAAGGTCAACGCGGGCGACCCGGACTTCATCGAGAAGATTAAGGCCCTCTCCCCCGACGGCCTGGGCGTAGACGTCGCTATCGAGGCCGTGGGCGTTCCGCTGACCTTCGAGACCTGCACCAAGATTGTTCGCCCCTACGGCAACATCGCGAACGCCGGCGTGCACGGCAAGCCCGTTGAGCTGCCGCTGAACACCATGTGGATTTCTAACGTGAACATCAACATGGGCCTGGTCAACTGCAACACCGTGGGCAACCTGCTGAACATGGTTCGCTCCGGCCGCCTGAACGCCAAGGCCATGGCGACGCACCATTTCTCCTTCGACCAGTTCGAGGAGGCCTACGACGTCTTCGGGCACGCAACCGAGCACAACGCGGTCAAGGTTGTTATCGCTCGCGAGGACGCCCCCACGCCTCGATAGGCACGCATACCGTCAAGGTCCCGGAACTCCTGTGTTGAGTGTGGGGTTCCGGTGGGATGGTTCATGACACCGTGAACGTCCCTCGATGCGCCCCCGGGTGAGAAAGGGTAGGACTCACCCGGGGAGCGGATCCCCCGTCCGCGGTAGCGGACGGCTCGAAAGACGTGATGCGCCCGCCGGCTACCCGGCGAGATGGCCGGTACGATGCACGACGAGCGCATCGATAGGCTCTTCTGGAACGCGCGGTACCTCCGATTTCGCGCGCACCCGAAGAGAATAAAGAAAAGGGTCGTACGCTTACGGTTCAACGGCGAACTCGTAGGCTGCGACCCTTTTCTCATGCCCGGATTCCGGCGCTGCGGGGATTTTCTGTACTCCGGGGTTTTTCTGTGTTCCGGGCGGGCTATTTAGTTTTTGGGCTTCTCAGCGCCGGGTTCCTCACTGGCGGCATCGTGCGAGATGCGGGTGAACGCCTCCGTGGGGTCGTCTGCCCCGGATACGGCAACTGCTGCGGCGGAGGGTTCGGTGGCACTTCCGGTGACGGGCTCGGTGGGTGCATCAGCCGGATCCTCGGCAGGCGCTTCAACGGGCACCTCCGCAACGATGGGCTCCTCCGAGATAGACGCCTCCGGAGCCTTCTGCATATCCTCCTGCTTATCCTGAGCCGGAGTCTCTACGGGCTGCCCAGAAACACCCTGCTCAGTAGCTACCGGCTCACCGTGCGCGGAATCCTTCTGCTCATCCTTGTGCGCGTCCTTATGTTCGAGCGTGTAGATGATGCGTGGTTCCAGACGCTCGAAGCCAATCTTGGAACGCACCCAGTTCACGAAGCGGTCGATGCGGTCCTCCGCCTCGGTAGTTTCAACAACCCGGTAGTTACGCGGCAGCATCACGCTATCGCTGAGCACACGCGGGTACTCGTCGATCTCCTGGATACCCGCCATGTACATATTTTCGCGGAACTGGTGGGCGAACTCCTGCTGACCAAGGAACAGCTGGTCGGCGTAGGTTTTAGCCGCCAGGCGCTCGCTGTAGGCGTGGGCCGAGTCGCGGGAGTTCTTCTTGGACCCGTAAATATCCCAGAAGTAGAAGTACACGTTGTTCGCGATAATGGCCGAGATGATGCGGTTCTGCAGGATGACGAGGGCGCCCACGGCGGCCGCGCCCAGGATGAGGAGTATCACGGCCAGCGGGGAGAGCGCAAAGTCAGACAGGTCACCACGGTGGTTCGTAAAGAGGCCAATCAGGTAGGCGATGGTGACCACGATGATGGGCACACCGATGAAAATCACGGCCAGCGGAACCCAAATGTACAGCAGGGCACGCAGAATCAGGCGGTAGTAGCTAATCGAGTCGCCCATCTGGATGGGGGTGGGCTTGACCGAGGAGTGGGCGCGCTTCATGAGCAGGCTGAAGATACGGTTGCTATCGATGCCGACCTTACGCAGCTTCGATTCTAGGGAGGCGCGCTTGAGGAAGACCCGGTAATTCTCCAGGACGACGCGCTGATCGGAGGTCAGCTCATCGGCGGGCGGCAGGGCGCTAATTTCCATGCCGGCTTCGGTGAGGAGCTTGCTCCACAGTTCCAGTCGCGCCAGCTCGGAGGGCTTTGCCGCCGCCTGCGCCTGATAGTTCTTATAGGAGATGAAGATGGTGCTGGCACCGATCAGCAGGGTGATGAAGGGTGCAATCCAGTCTTTGAGTCCCATTCCGGCCTTTCTCGTTGAACGCGTATACCGGGGTTTCGGTCGCCCCGAGTTCCGCGCGCACGCGGACCGGGCGTTGCCTCGGGTGCAATATCTTC
Source organism: Rothia sp. HMSC066G07 (assembly GCF_001814485.1). Classification (NCBI taxonomy): domain Bacteria; kingdom Bacillati; phylum Actinomycetota; class Actinomycetes; order Micrococcales; family Micrococcaceae; genus Rothia; species Rothia sp. HMSC066G07. Next base: position 38,102 of record NZ_KV816913.1, read on the forward strand.
CGGGTTCTACCGTACCACCCGCACCTGTGACCGGCTGTGCGCGGGCTGGAAAATCCGCATGACTGGTCGGCGGTTCGCGCGGCGCCCCCGGGGCGGCACCTCCGGGTAACGCAACGCCGCCCGCGCCGGCTTCCGAAGAAGGCCGGGGCGGGCGGCGGACCCATGACGAACGGGGGCGATATTAGTGTTCTGCGTTTAGTGTTCTGCGGGCTTCATTTCGCGCGGTGCCTTGCGGATCATGAAGTAGCTAATGACGGCCATAACACCCATGAGCACGGCGCTGAATGCGGAGCTCAGCACCACGCCGGAGTCGAAGGCAGCGAATGCGGAGGAGAGCAGCTGGTTCGCCTGCTCGCCACCCACCTGGCTTGCGACCGTCACGGCACCGCCGAGGGTTTCGTGGGCGTGGTCGGCGAGAGTCTCATCCAGGCCGTCGGGTACAACCACATTTGCGCGGTAGACGGCGGTGAGCATGCCACCAATGATGACGGTGCCGAGCACCGTACCTGTCTCGTAGGAGGTCTCCGAGATCGCGGATGCCGCACCAGCCTTACGCGGCGGCACGCTGGAGAGCATCAGGTCGTTCGAAATGGTCTGCGCAATACCGATGCCGGTACCGAGCACGATGAAGATCAGGATAATGACCACGTCGCTGTGCGCACCCAGGAAGGCGAGCACCGCGAACGCGGCAGCGTGGAGCGCCAGACCGAAAGACACCACCTGCGCCGGGTGGAAATGCACCGCCACGCGCGCAATCACCAGACCGGCGATAATGATCGCCAGGGTACCGGGAATCAGCAGCATACCGGCGTACATGGGCGGCAGACCGGAGACCAACTGCAGGTGCTGGGAGGCGAAGTAGATGAAGCCAACGTCCACCATCATGGAGATGAGGTTTGCGGTAATCGCGCCGGTGAACACGGTGTTGCGGAAGAGGCGCACATCCAGCATGGGCTGAATATCGTTCTTCTCGCGGTTGAGCTGACGCAGCACGAACAGGACAATGAAGCACAGGCCGGCAAGGATGGTGCTGATAGCCACCGCATCGAACCCGGTTTCGGAGGTGTGAGTCAGACCGAAGGTAATGCCGGTCATGCCGGTCATAATCAGCAGGATGCTCAGCGGATCCACCGGGCTGGGGTTCGGGTCCTTCGACTCGGGAACCATAATCGGGGCGAGAATCAGCAGAGGAATCAGAATCGGCACAGCGAGCAGGAACACCGAACCCCAGTCGAAGTGCTCCAGCAGGAAACCACCCACAATCGGGCCCAGCGCCGCACCCGCCGAGAAGCCCGAAGCCCACACGGCAATAGCGATGCGGCGCTCGGTCGCATCCACAAAGATATTGCGAATAATCGACAGGGTTGCCGGCATGAGCATGGCGCCAAAAATGCCAAGCAGGGCGCGGGCAACCACGAGCATCAGCGCGGAGGGCGCGAATGCCGCGAGCGCAGAGATTGCCGCGAAGCCGGTCGAGCCGATGAGCAGCAGCTTGCGGCGACCGATGCGGTCACCGATAGCGCCCATGGGCACGAGCAGGGCGGAGAGCACCAGGGAGTAGGAGTCAACGATCCACAGCTGCTCCGCGGAGGAGGGGCTCAGCGCCTTAGCGATTGCGGGCACCGCGAAGGCAAGCACTGTGTTGTCGATGGAGACCAGGAGCACCGGGAGCATGAGCACACCGAGTGCCGCCCAGCGCTTGGTCTTCTGGTCGGGGGCGTGAATGGGCAGAGCCGTGGTGTGCGGATTGTGATTCGTCATGGGTTGTTTTCGTGCGTCTATAAGGTGTCGGCTGATGCGGCGGACGCGGCGGCATCAGCTCGGCCTGTCTTTTGGGCTAGGTCTTTTAGTGAGGTTTTAGGGGTCCGGACGGGGCCATAAAAGAAGATTAACTATACCAACTGGACGGTATAGTTTCAAGCGGTTAGACTGGTACCCATGACCACCCCAACCACCGCAAACAGCGCGCCAACAACTCCCGCGAACACATCCTCGACACCTACGTCGACCTGCTGATTCGCTCGGGAGAACGCGCCGCAACCCTCGACGCCGTCGCCACCGCCGCCAAGGTTTCCAAGGGCGGGCTACTCTACCACTTCGCCTCCAAGAAGGCGCTACTTGAGGCGCTCGCAGAACGCACCCTCACCCTGGCTAAAGAGGACTTCGCGGCAATGGAGCAGGCGCCCGAGGGCGCAAGCGCCTACTACATCAATTCCTCCACGCCGGATAACACCCCGTTCGACCGTGCCCTCATTGCTCTCAGCCGCCTGGCGCAGAGCAATAATGAGCTCGCCCAGCAGACCATGGCACGCGTGCAGGAGGGCTGGCATGCGCTCGTCCTCGCGGAGATTGGTGACGAGCAGATTGCCCGCGCCGTGCTGCTTTTGGGTGACGGCATGTACTACAACGCGGCGTTCTGGGGCGACTCCGCCAGTCCACAGAGGGCAGCCGCCATCACGGCAGACCGTGCAGCGCTGGAGCGCGCCCTGCAGGTTCTCAAGGCTGCGGCTCACTAAATCTACACAAGCCGCTCGATGCAGCGGTTAAAGCCACAAGCTAAAACCGCCGCCTCAGACCGTATTCTTCAGCGCCGGCGAGCACCCAGGACTTAAACTGGAAGAGTACGTAACCGCTCTTCAACCAAGGAGTTCCAATGATTTTCATTGCTGTCAAGTTCCCCGTCAAGCCCGAATACGCTGACCAGTGGATCGAGAAGACCCGCGCTTTCACCGAGGCAACCCGCGCCGAGGAAGGCAACAAGTTCTTCGAGTGGTCCCGCAGCGTTGAGGACCCGAATGAGTTCGTTCTGCTCGAGGCTTTCAACGACGACGCAGCTGGCTCGCACGTGAACTCTGACCACTTCCAGCAGGCCATGAAGGACATGCGTCCGCTGCTAACTGCAACCCCGAAGATTATTTCTCGCCTGATCGACGGCGACGACTGGGAAGCAATGGGCGAGCTGCAGATCGACTAATCTGCACCCCCGACATGCACCCTAGAATTGCATAGTTAGACGTTGCATAAGTAGACGCTGGAGCGCCTCTCCTGCCTGTTCTATTGGGCAGGCAGGAGAGGCGCTTTGGCGTGTCCGGTACCTGAACTTTTCCCCTTGACACGACGCGGATGGTACCGGTTTTCGACTCAGCGGGTGCCTTGCGTGCATTTTTACCCTATTAACCCCTTAAAATGGGTAGAGTATGCACACCTATCGATACCCATTCGCACAGGAGGCCTGAATGAGCATCGCATCCCAGCCTCTTCCCGGCGCAGTCGCCACTGAAGAGCACAACGACGTGGACCACACCTCTGTATCTCTCGCTGTCTCAACCGTGATTCTAGCTTTGCGTCCCAAGGAAAACGAGACCCACCCGACCCTGTGGCTGCCGCTGGTTCGCCGCCTCCGCGAGCCCTATAAGGGTCAGTGGGCGCTTCCTGGCGGTCCACTCAACCCGAACCTTTCTCTGGAAGAGGCTGCCGCTTCGACCCTGAAGCGCGCCACCAACCTCCAGCCCGGCTATCTGGAGCAGCTCTACGCATTCGGTGACGTTCTGCGCACTCCCGAGGCGCGCGCCGCCCGCGTTGTGGGTGAACCCGACCCGGCGCCCGGCGCTGATCACGAGCGCGTGGTTTCTGTGGTGTACTGGGCATCGATTCCCGCCACCGAGGTTGCGAACACTCGCGTGCACGAGAACATCCGCTGGTTCCCGGTGGATGAGCTGCCCGAGCTCGCCTTCGACCACAACGAAATCATTGAGTACGCGCTCTACCGCCTGCAGAACAAGGTGGAGTACTCGCGTATTGCGCACTCTTTCTTGGGTGAGGAATTCACCCTGGCGCAGCTGCGTGAGGTGTACGAGGCAATTCTGGGCCGCACCCTGGATCCGGCGAACTTCCGCCGCCAGATTGCGGCATCGAAGTCGATTATTGACACCGGCCGCCGCGTGGAGGGCACCCGTCACCGCCCGCCGCGCCTGTACCGTTACAACGACGCTCAGGCGTACGCGGATGCGGGCCCGCTGGGTATGTACCGTGAGCGCCACGAGGCGTAATAGCGTTTCGCGCGTTGTACGCGCGCAGATTTAATGCCTAAGATCTAATGCTTCAAAGGAGGGGCGGCACCGAATGGTGTCGCCCCTCCTTTTGCGTTCTCTAGGGGATATCGGTACTTGTCAGAAGGTTTTGCGGGAGGATGTTTGACTCAGCACCCGCACGCTCCCTATACTTGAACCATCAGCTCTCTATCCGCGCTACCCCACCGTGGGGGTAGCTGGCGGAGCTGAACGTATCGTTTGACCGAAGCCACCCAAGGCGCGACCGGGGCGGTATTCGGAATCTAGGAGGCATCAAAGAAATGACCCACCGAGCATAAGCCCGGACTCAGAAGAATTTTTTGCGCGCTCACGCAGCAGCTTTATAGGCACAGCCATATAGTCGCTTTATCCTGCGTATTTCTGTCAGCGCGCATACACCCGGGCATAGGTCTATCCACCGTTACGCTCGGGTTTTTTCGCGCCCTTTTCGGGGCGAGCCTCTTACTGCCGCGCACTCAGCGCAGGTAGCCAAACCGCCGGCACACTGCCACAACGCACTACCGTCGGGCCTTGAGGGTACCCGAGCATCCATGACTCGCGTCTATGATTCAAGGAGCTCGTATGACACACGCACTTCAGCCGCAGGCAATCTTTCCCCGTTCCGCTTCTTCCCGCGATGCCCGTTCACATGCCGCTTCCCATGCGGCGGCGCACGTTAGCATCGCCCACCTACACTTTGCGCACCCGAGCCAGCCCCCACTGTTTGTGGACCTTTCGGCAGTATTTTCTGCGCCACTCACCGGGCTTATCGGCGATAACGGCGCCGGAAAAACTACCCTCTTCAGACTTATTCATGGCGACATAAACCCTAGTCAAGGCACAATCAGCACCCCACCGCACATAGCGTACCTACCGCAAGATTTAGGGTTGAGTGGGCATCAGCATCTTGCCGATATTTTTGGAATTACAAAAATACTGCAGGCGCTTGATGCGCTGGAATCGGGCGAATATTCCCCCAGCCTTTACGACACCATAGGCGACGCCTGGGATATTGAAGAACGCACCCTCGTAGCCCTTGCCGAACATGGTTTTGGTCCTGCCCTCACTACGACCGATACACAGGCCCGTCGCAACCTTCTGATGCGTCCCCTTAGCACCTTTTCAGGTGGTCAGACGGTCACAGCCGCACTCACCGCGCTTCTGTATTCAGACCCAGAGTTCATTCTGCTGGATGAGCCCACAAATAATCTGGATTCTTCGGCGAAGAATCGGCTTTATACGGCTCTTGAAACCCTCACCTGCCCGGCGCTCATTATCAGCCACGACCGCGATCTGCTGGAGCACGTGAACGTGATTGCCGAGCTTCACGCCGACCGCCAGGGGCTGGCGCATCTGCGCCTTTTCGAGGGTAACTACAGCACCTACCGGCAGGCGCTGGACACCGAGCAGCAGGCGGCTCAGCGTCGCGTAACCGAGGCGAAGAACCGGGTGCGTTCTGCGCACCGTGAGTGGGTGCATGCGCAGGAGATTATCTCGAAGAACATGGCGCAGGTGTGGAAAGATGACCAGCCGGATACGATTCTTGCCCTCGCCAAGGACGCCTCACGGCAGGCGGCGGTGAAGCTTCGCGGTCTGCGCATCGGCAAGCAGGAGCAGGCTCAGGAGGCGTATCAGAAGGCTCAGGAGCAGGTGCGGGCACAGGAGAAAATCTATGCAGAGCTGAGCCAGCAGCCCCTGCCCGCGGGACGTAAGGTGCTGGAGCTGAGCAGGGTTGATAGCCACCCAGTTTCACGTGAAACATTTGCCGTTCAGCAACCCACCAAGGTTGATTCTCTGCATTTTTCGCCCGCAGAGGCTGATAGCGAGAGCCAACAGGGAACCCCTGCGGAGCACCCCGAACACCTGATTCTCAGCGGCCCCGAGCATCTGCGCATCACCGGTGCGAACGGCAGCGGCAAGACCACCCTCCTTGAGGCAATTGCCCACGCAAAAGACCCGGAGTACCGCTCCCCCGTGCAGCCCGCCTACCGGGTCGACTATTGCCTCGAGGGGGCGTACATTCCGCAGCGCATCACCCTCGACCCGCAGCTCACCCTCCTACAGAGCGTGCAGCGGGCAAACCCCGGAGTGAGCGAGCAGCATCTGCGTGACCAGTTGGCGCGCCTGCTTTTCCGCCGCGAGAGCGTGCACCATAAGACCGGTGAGCTCTCCGGTGGTGAGCGTTTCCGCGCGGCGGTGGCGCAGGTGCTTCTGGCCGACCCGGTGCCGCAACTTCTCATGCTGGATGAGCCGACGAATAACCTCGATATTTCTTCGGTGGATTGGCTGGTGCAGGCACTCGAAGCCTACACCGGTGCGCTCATCGTGGTGAGCCATGATGAGGATTTCTGCCGCCGCATCCGCATTGACCGCACGATGGCGCTCTAACTAGGGTTCCGTCTAAGGTTCCGAACCCAACCCCGCGGGTGCTACCCGGGGCTTAACGAACGGGTGCCCGGCACCTCCGAATATTGGAGGCGCCGGGCACCCGTTTCAGTTACCTCACCGCGGCTACGTCACCGCGCTGACGAAAACTTAGATTAGAGGACCAGGCCCTTGGTCTGGGACACTGCGCGCTCGAAGCGAGCCTGAACGTCAGCCCAGTTCACAATGTTCCAGAATGCCTTGACGTACTCGCCCTTGACGTTCTGGTAGTCCAGGTAGAATGCGTGCTCCCACATGTCCAGCTGCAGAACGGGAATCAGTGCAACGGAGATGTTGCCCTGCTGGTCGTAAAGCTGCTCGATGATGAGGCGCTTGCCAACGGTGTCCCATGCGAGGATTGCCCAGCCGGAGCCCTGAATGGTCAGTGCAACGTTGGTGAAGTGCTCACGGAACTTGTCGAAGGAGCCGAAGAACTCGTCGATTGCCGCTGCCAGCTCGCCGGTGGGCTTGTCGCCGCCCTCGGGGGACAGGTTGTTCCAGAAGATGGAGTGGTTGGTGTGGCCACCCAGGTTGAACGCCAGGTCCTTGGAGAGCTTGGAGACGTTGCCGTACGCACCGTTCTCGCGTGCCTCTTCGAGCTGCTCAAGAGCTGCGTTAGCACCTGCAACGTATGCTGCGTGGTGCTTGTCGTGGTGCAGCTCCATGATCTTTGCGGAGATGTGGGGCTCGAGCGCCGCGTAGTCGTAGGGAAGCTCGGGGAGAGTGTACTTTTCAGCCATGATGATGCCTTTCATTAGAAAACTTGGCTCGTATTAAAGATTACCAGCGTAGCGTTTACTTTACTTTTCACGAGTTGGGAGGCGTCACATGTGCGCACCAACCCGCACGAGCCTGTGGATTTTAGGCGGAGACTTTTCCCCACACCTGTGGATAACCCTGTATATCAACAGGCTTTTCAGGCTCGGCACCCTATTCTGCCTTGAAATAACAGGGTATGCACTCATGTGAATAACAGTGCTGTAAGTTCTCCACACTGTGGATAACCCCTGTGGATAACACCTCTTTTTGGGGATGTGCGGGGGAAAAACTGCAGAATTTTCGCCCTCACTCGGGGCATTTTTCCTTCTACTAGCCAAAATTTTGGACGCCAACAGGGGCGCTGAGCGGTCTTATACACCTCTTTTACGCCGGAGGCGGTGGATTAAGTGCACAGGGTTATCCACAGGTGTGGAAAATCTGGCGTTCCGCGAATTTAAAGGTGAAAAGGTCTTCTGTTTAAGAACTTGCCCTCGGTTTTAACGGCTGTGAAAGCCTGTAATTACAAGAATTTTTCTGCAGAGCTCTTAAATTGTGCCCGTGGCGAGCCTCGATTCCGCTCCACCAAATCACACGAGCGTAAGTTCTCCACACTGTGGATAACCCCTGTGGATAACACTCCTGGCACGATACGGCACGACAATACCGCAGGTACGCAGTGTAGCCAGGCGGCGTAGCCACACTTGTATAGCTACATAACAGCACAGGTGTTTGCGCCTCCTCGTATGCTCCTCCCCCGGCTCGTACAGCGCTCTTGCTGATGCCGATATGAGGGTAAAGAAAAAGAGCACCCGACCATTGGATGCTCTTAGAGTGAGTTGATAGAAATTTGAGTTAAAAAGATACGGTACGGAATGCAGCCCAACCACGAACTGCACCCGCACCGCACATCCGTCGGTAGAAATACGAGTTACTCGTACACCGACGACAATCACCGATAAATAGAGAGTCGAACCTATCGAAGCGAGCTTCCGGTCTCGCCTCGGAGGCTTCCTTCGACCCCGTTATGTAATTAGTGTACACGGTTTCATTACGGTTGCAAAGCCAAAACCGAGATTTTTTTAAAATTTTTGTTACCGTTTCGTTATTTTTCGACCTCGGAACACTCTTTGCCGGCCCGAGAATTTTCTTCCACCACCCAAAAAACCCTGATATTCCGCGGAAGTTGGCATTATGCACGGAGGTGCTTCTTGGTATGGTCTCGTCTATACTTGTACCAGAAATCTTTTTAAATATGTCGCATATCACTTGCTTACCCTGGGTATTTGCAGTCACCGCGTGCAAAAAGATACCCCTAGCACCCCTCAAAAAATTAGCACCAAAGTGTCAACCATTACTTGACCGTACCAATTTTGAGTCACCTAGTCAGACCTTTCGCTACAATGGGTGCCAACACGCCACTTCTCTCTTTATTTAAGAGAGCTCCATATCCGATAAAAGAGGAACCAATCTCGTGTCCATACCAACCACGTCTGCGCAGCAGCCGGAGAATGCCTCGCACAGCGAATCCACCCAGTGGCTCTCCCCGCAAGAGCGAGAAGGCTGGCTCTTTATCAGCTCCATCATCTTCAGCCTCACCCGCAAGCTAGAGAATCAGCTACAGACCGAGGCTGGCATTAGCTTTGTTGAATACATGGTGCTCGCAATGCTCTCCGAGTCCAAGGATCATTCCCTGACCATGACCGAGCTGGCAATCACTACGAACACTCTTCCCGCACGCCTCTCACGAGTCGTAGCGCGTTTGGAGAAGGATGGATACGTCCGCCGTTCCCTCAGTGCTGAAGACCGCCGTGTGAGCATCTGCCACCTGCTCCCCGCAGGCGAGCAGAAGATCCAGGAAGTCGCACCCAGCCATGTTGGCGAAGTACGCCGCCAAATTTTCGATCACCTCACCCCCGAGCAGGTTGAGCAGCTTGCCGAGATCGGTAAGGCTGTTCTGGGTGATACTCCTTCAAACGTCATCTCGATTGATGCACTGCAGCGTGGGGAATACCCCGCACACTAACCTCCTCCACCCCACAGAGGGATGAGAGTTGAGAGAACCAGAGATAAGGCACATTCCCCACCGGGAACGTGCCTTATCTCTTTAAAGGTGCGCGCAGAACAACCTTTACGGAGGCGGTTGGGGGCGCATCGGGGTTCTGGCCACACCAGTTTCGCCGCATTTTCGAGAGATTTTTAAGATTTTTTTTGCGCCCTCTAGCCCCGTGCGCGGGCACCCAACATGGTGTCTCTATGTTTACCTTGAACCGTAGGGTTTGTGGTTTTTAAACCCGCTGTCTATCCCCGTTAAACCGCGAAATCTCAAGGAAACACACCCAATACCACTCAATCCAAAGAGAGTATTCAGGGCATCCACACTAAGGGTTATGGCGACAATATGTCAGGGGTACCTCATCTACCCCACCGATTAGCCTTTTCTCTCTGTACACGCCCCAGAGCACCCCGTACGATAAATATCAACAGGTTGCACCGCGCCATCCGGCGCCCAAGAGCAATCACCATATAAGGAGAAACCATATGTCTAAGTCTTTCTACGACCTTCTGAACGAGCAGATCGGCCACGAGTTCGCTGCATCTCACCAGTACCTGTCCATGGCTATCTGGCTCGACGGTGAGGATCTGCCCCAGCTGGCTAAGTTCTTCTACCGCCAGTCCCTCGAAGAGCGCGAGCACGCACTCATGATGGTTCAGTACAAGCTGGACCGTGGCCACAAGGTTGAGATTCCCTCCGTTCCCGCTGTCAAGAACGACTTCGAGAACGTTCAGGAAATCGTCGACATGTCCCTGGCACAGGAGAAGGTCGTCACCGGTCAGATCGAGGCACTGTTCTCCGCAGCACGCGCTGAGAACTACGCACTGGGCGAGCAGTTCATCCTCTGGTTCCTGAAGGAGCAGGTCGAGGAAGTCGCCACCATGGAAACCCTCGTGACCGTCGTAAAGCGCGCCAACGGCAACCTCTTCGACCTGGAGAACTACGTTGCACGCGAGCTGGCAGACGACCACGGCCAGGAGTCCGGCGCACCCGCAATCGCTGGTTCCTAATCTCTCGTTTGACGGCTAGGCACCTAGTCGACCACGCAGAATATTAAAACGTTCCGCCCTTCCCACGCACCGTGGGGAGGGCGGAACGTTTATGCATATAAACCACGAAAAATCATTGCAGCGCACCGTCCAGGAGCTAAAAGCCGCCAGCGGGTACTCGAATACTCATACAGCGCAGAGTAAACTTAAAAGCCTTAGACGCCGCAGAATACCGCGGCAGAAAGAGGAGAGAATGACTCACACCAACCCAGATACCCTCAGCCGCGGCTCCTATAGCAACTCACGCCGCGTAGCCGATATTCTGCGTGCAGAAACCGTCGGCGGTACCGTGCTTCTGATCGCAACGGTGCTGGCAGTAGTACTCGCCAACACCCCCGCATCCACCTTCTACTTTGGTCTGCGAGACACCGTTGTTGGCCCGGTCATCCCCGGCTTCAACCACCTGCAGATGAGCATCGGCACCTGGGCAGCAGACGGTCTGCTCGTAGTCTTCTTCTTCCTCACCGGTCTGGAGCTGAAGAAAGAATTCGTGATCGGTGACCTCAAGTCGCCGTCCACCGCTATTGTGCCGATTGCGGCTGCTTTCGGTGGCGTTGCGGTGCCCGCAATTATCTACACAGCCTTTAACCTCGGTAACCCCACCGCTCTGCACGGTTGGGCTATCCCCACCGCAACCGATATCGCGTTCGCGGTGTCTGTTCTCGCCGCCGTGGGTACTTTCCTCCCCTCGGCGATGCGCGTCTTCCTGCTGACCCTGGCTGTGGTCGACGACCTGATCGCAATCTGCATTATCGCAATCTTCTACACCAATAACTTCCATGGCGAGTACCTGCTCTTCGCGCTCATTCCCCTCGCTCTTTTCGCGTTCATTGCCTACCGCGGTGAGACTATGTTGCATCTGAAGCCGCTGGCTGCCTGGCTGCTGCTTCTGCCCCTGGGTATTATCACCTGGGCGCTCTTCCTTGAGTCCGGTATTCACGCGACCATTTCCGGTGTGGTTCTGGGCTTCCTGGTGCCGGTGAAGATGTCCGCTCGCTCTGAGGCGGCGCAGGCTGAGCACGGTCTTGCGGAGGTGCTGGAGCACCGCTTCCGTCCCCTCTCTACCGGCATCTGCGTGCCCATCTTCGCGTTCTTCAGCGCGGGTGTGGCTGTGGGCGGTTTTGAAGGCCTCGGACGCGCCCTCACCGACTCCGTGGCGGTCGGCATTATGGTTGCGCTAGTTGCCGGTAAGACCATCGGTATTTTCGGCACCACCTGGCTCGTGACCCGCTTCAAGAACGCTAACCTCGACCCGGATATCGCCTGGATTGACGTGGTCGGTCTGGCTGCAACCGGTGGTATCGGTTTCACCGTGTCCCTGCTGGTGGCTGAGCTCTCCTTCCCGCACGGTTCCCCGCACACCGAAGACGCAAAGATTGCGATTCTCGTCGGCTCTGTTCTGGCTGCCATTGTGGGTGCGGCTATCCTGTCTCGCCGCAACAAGCACTACCGCGCCCTAGCCGAGAAGGAAACCGTGGATGCTGACGACAATGGCATCCCCGATGTCTTCGAGGGCACCTACCGTGACCCGAAGGCTGAAGCCTAGCCAGATTCTTTAGGTCCAATACCTTCTCTACACCCCGATTCCTCGCTGATCATGATGTCTCACCGCACTACCTCACGTCGCCGTACAGCACGAGCAGGGCAGGCGCCTGCGCCTCCCTCAAGGTATGCAGAGATATCAGCACGCGTGGTTATCGGGGTGTATTCTTTTGCCGCGCTTCTGACCACGTTTGCGTGGGTTATCTCTCCTCTGCGGCGCGGTCGCGGCTTCACCTGGTGGGAAGTCACCGCTGACCTGCTGAATATTCCCTCCACGCATACTCTGCCCAGCGCCATTACGATGATTGTGCTGGTTTCCGGACTGATTGTGCGCAAGCGCGCTGCCCTCATTGCAGCCATCGTTTTCCAGGTGCTGGGCGCACTGATTGCGACCCATAGCGCTTTCACGCTGGCGTTCCCCGCGGGGATTATGCCGAAGGACCGTATTTTCTCCTCGACGGTCGATACTCTCTCCATCGTGTTTGCGTGTGTGCTGGTGCCGTTCCTTTTCTCGATTCGTTCAGCGTTCCCGGCGCGCATTGGTCGCCTCTCGTGGGTGGGTGCGGCATTGACGGCTGTTGGCGGTATCCTGCTGACTACCCTGGTGCTCTGGTACCTCTGCCACATTGGTGTGTGGGAGCCGTTGCGTTTCATCACCCCGTGGGAGCTACTCATGCACGGCATGGGTATTGAGCGTACGCATCCTGGTGTTTGGGCTGCCGATGTGGTGGCTTTCTTAGCGTCGTTTGGTTACGGTGCTTCGCTGGTTGCGGCGCTGTACCTGTTGGCGCGCGGCTACCGTGCCCCGGACGCCTGGACCGGTGAGAAGGAGCTGAAGATTCGCGCTCTGCTGCAGCAGTATGGCGCCAATGATTCACTCTCCTATTTTTCGACGCGCCGCGATAAGCAGGTGATTTTCTCTCCGGATCAGAGGGCGGCGATTACGTACCGTTCGGTGGGTTCGGTGTGCTTGGCGTCGAGTGACCCGGTGGGTGACCCCGATTCGTGGGATGCCGCGATCGAGCAGTGGATGCTACAGGCACGTAGTTACGGTTGGGTTCCTGCGGCGCTGAGCGTGAGTGAGGCGGGTGCGCGCGCCTATAACCGGGCGGGTCTGTCGATTATTCAGATGGGTGAGGAGGCGGTCCTTGAGGCGGATCGTTTCACGCTCAATGACACGTCGATGTTGCCGGTGCGTCAGGCGGTTCAGCGTGTGCGCCGCGGCGGGTATACAGTGCAGATCCGCCGTTTTTCAGAGTTGAACGAGCAGCAGCGTCAGCAGGTTGCGGAGAATATTTCTGCGTGGCGTCATGGGCGTGTGGAGCGCGGTTTTTCGATGGCTCTGAATCGTGTGAATGATCCGGCGGATTCTTCCTCTCTGCTGGTTTCGACTCATGACGAGGCAGGTCGAATGGTGGCTCTGCTGTCGTTCGTACCGTGGGGCCCCACCGGGCTGTCTCTAGATGTTATGCGCCGCTCCCCTGATGCCCCTAATGGTGTGGTGGAGTTTATGGTGGCGTCGCTCATGGAGCAGGCGGCGGCGCTGGGTGTACGTCGGGTGTCGCTGAATTTTGCGATGTTTGGCCATATTTTTGAGGCTGCGGATCAGGTGGGTGCGTCGGCGTGGAACCGTTTCGCATCCCGTTCTTTGGGTGTGCTGGATCGTTTTCTGCAGTTGCGCCGCCTGTATCGTTTCAATCTGAAGTTTGCCCCGCTGTGGGTTCCTCGTTATGTGGCGACGGAGCCGACGTTGGCGATGGTGAATGTTGTGTTTGCTGCGGGCATGGCGGAGGGTTTCTTGCCAAATCTGTCGGCGCGCCGTTTGCAGGATCAGGAGCAGCATCTTTCTGCAGGTGAGTTGGAGGCTCTTCACCAGATGCAGCTCGCTACTGTGGAAGAGCTTCCTGAGGTGTCGCGTAGCGATCAGACTCAGCATCGTCTGCGCCATCTGGAAGCACTGCGTGCGGCGGGTATGGAGCCGTATCCGCTGGGCGGTGAAAAGGCTGGTACTGCTGCCTCTGTGCTGGGTGTCAAGGATGCTCTGCGTATATTCTCTTCTGAAAATATTCCAGATTCGGAATTCATGGTTTCGGGGCGTGTTCGCGCGCTTCGCAACCACGGTGGAGTTCTCTTTGTGACTCTTATTGAAGGTGACAAAACCCTGCAGGTCATCATGGAACGCAGCCTGGTGGGTGAGCGTCTGCTGAACCTCGCTGCACACGCCCTGGATACCGGCGACATCATCACTGTGCGGGGCACCTACGGGGCGAGCCGTAACGGCACTGAATCACTGATTGCTTCCTCCTGGCACATGGCGTCGAAGAGTCTGCACCCCATCCCCTTCGACTCCTTTACTGACCCGGAGGCGCGTCTGCGTCGCCGTTCCACGGACCTATTGGTGCATCCGGATCAGATGCAGAATCTGCGTCTGCGCACCGCGGTCATTAAGGCGTTGCGTGCCCGCCTAGATGCGGAGGGTTTCCTTGAGGTGGAGACCCCGATTCTGCATACGGTGCACGGTGGCGCGAGCGCGCGTCCATTCCGCACGTATATCAACGCCTATGGTGAGGATTTGACGCTGCGTATTGCGCCGGAGCTGTACCTGAAGCGTCTGGTGGTGGGCGGTAGCGGTCCGGTGTATGAGTTGGGTCGTGATTTCCGTAATGAGGGTGCTGATGCGACCCATAACCCGGAGTTTACGGTGCTTGAGGCGTATCGTCCGTATGCGGATTATGTGCAGATGCGGCAGTTGACGGAGCGTCTGATTAAGGATGCCGCCCGGGCGGTTTTTGGTTCGGTGTCTTTGCCGCTGGGGCATAAGGCTTCGAGCGAGCGCACGGTGTCTGATGTGTCGGGTCCGTGGCGTGTGGTGTCGGTGTGTGATGCCCTGTCGGAGGCGCTGGGTCGCCGAGTGGATGTGCAGACGGATTTTGAGGAGCTGCTGGCTTTGGCGCAGCAGCACGGTGTGCGTGTTCATGAGGGTATGGGTCCGGGTGCCATCGTTGAGGAGCTGTATGGTGAGCTGGTTGAGGCACATACGGTGGAGCCGACGTTCTATACGGATTTCCCTGCCGAGACGAGTCCGCTTGCGGCACCGCATCGTAGTGTTCCAGGTTTGGCGGAGCGTTGGGATTTGGTGATCAACGGCATGGAGATGGGCTGTGCTTATTCTGAGTTGGCTGATCCGCTGGTGCAGCGTGAGCGTTTGACGGAGCAGTCATTGAAGGCGGCTTCGGGTGATCTGGAGGCGATGGAGGTGGACGAGGATTTCCTGTACGCCTTGGAGACGGGTATGCCGCCGACGGGTGGTTTGGGTCTGGGTGTGGACCGTTTGGTGATGCTGTTGGCTCAGACGCAGATTCGTGGGGTGTTGTCGTTCCCGTTTGTGAAGCCTGAGCGTTCATAGCCCGGCCGACACCCCCGTTTATTCGCTAAGCCCGGTGCGAGGTTTTGTACCTTGTGCCGGGCTTTTTGTGCCCGCCCCACTAGTATTGGTGGAACCCTCACGGAGCCTATATTTACTCTGCCCATATATTAAGTATTCGTTACATTTTGCGTTTGACCCTTTTTTAAGTTGCTCCGTGAGGGTTGCGCGTCCCACAATGGGGTGACTAATCATGCGGAGCGTATATTGGCTCCGCTGCGCGGCGTGAGTCCGCACCACCCAGCAATGTAGCCCACACGCTGTCCGTCTTCCGGGTTTGAGCGTGCGGGCTTTTTGCTTTCAAGATTGGAGTGCCGAGTGGATTTTCTTCTGAATATCATCGGGGACATTAATACGCATACTGCGGGGCTGACTTCCACCGTGGATGCCGTGCAGAACTGGATGTGGAGTAATTTCCTCTACTACGCTCTGATCGCGGCTGGTCTGTACATTACGATCCGTACTCGCGGTGTGCAGTGGCGTTCCATTAAGGAAATGGTCCGTGTCCTGGGTGACCCGGTTGCTCGTGAGGCTGACGGTAAGAAGAGCATTTCTTCGTTCCGTGCGTTTACTGTTTCGGCTGCTTCTCGTGTGGGTACCGGTACTGTTGCGGGTGTTGCTTTGGCTATTGCTATGGGCGGCCCGGGTGCTGTGTTCTGGATGTGGGTTATTGCTGCTGTTGGTGCGGCTTCTGCTTTCGCGGAGTCCCTTCTGGGTCAGCTGTACAAGGAGCGCGGTAAGGATTCCTACATTGGTGGTCCGGCGTACTACATGAAGCGCGGTCTGAATGCTCCGTGGATGGGTTACATCTTCGTGGCGTTCATTGTGATCACTTACGCGTTTGTGTTTGTCGCAGTTCAGACGAATGCTGTGGTGGATGCTGCGGCGAACTCGTTCAGCATTGATGTTTCGGGTACTAACTCGATGGGCTTCCGCATCACTATTGGTCTGATTATGGTGGCGCTGACTGCGGCTATTATTTTCGGTGGTATTCGCGCGATTTCTTCGGTGACTGAGTGGCTGGTGCCGATTATGGCGGTGCTGTATCTGTTGCTGGGTCTGCTGGTTGTTCTGCTGAACATCACTGAGGTCCCGAACATGCTGCTGATGATTTTCCAAGGTGCTTTCGGCATTAAGGAGTTCGTGACCGGCGGTACCATGGGCGCCGTGATTTGGGGTATGAAGCGTGGCCTGCTGACTAATGAGGCAGGTATGGGTACTGCTCCGAACGCTGGCGCGACCGCTACTATTTCTCACCCGGCTAAGCAGGGTTACGTGCAGACTCTGGGTGTTTACTTTGACACCATGATGGCGTGTACTGTGACTGCGTTTATTGTTCTGCTGTCGAACCCGACCTATGGTGATCGTTCTCGTGGTGCGTCGCTGACTCAGTCGGCGCTGGCTATGCAGCTCGGTGACTGGGCGGTTCACTTCTTGACGATTGCGATTTTCATGTTTGCGTTCTCGACTGTGATTGGTAACTACTACTACGGTGAGTCGAATATGCGTTTCGTGACTGAGCGTAAGCTGCCGATGACTATTTTCCGCGTGCTGGTTCTGATGTTCGTGTTCTTCGGCGCGATTTCTTCGCTGGATCTGGTGTGGACTACCGCGGATATGCTGAATGCCGGCATGGTGATTGTGAACTTGACGGCTGTGCTGCTGCTGACCCCAAAGGTGGTTGCGGTCTTGAAGAATTACGAGGCTCAGCGTAAGGCTGGTTTGGAACCGATTTTCAAGGCTTCGGATATGCCGGAGATTAAGAATCTGGCGGCGTGGGATGGTACCGATGCGGTGACTACCCGCGAGTTCTGGGCTGAGTATGATGCGAAGACTGCTGAGCGTCGTGCTGCGAAGAAGGCTAAGAAGGCTAGCCGCTAGTTTGTGAGCTACACGCAGGTTTCTGTGTAAGGCTTTGTGGAGGGTCCGTCCTGCTGTGTGCGGGGCGGACCCTTTTACACGCCCGAGGGGCGTGCGGATGGCGTGCCTGCCAGCGCACGTTCTGGGTGCGTCCTAATGCATATCCCGGGGCGTGTCCGGGGTCTGTATGCTTAGGGAGGATGTTAGGAGGACTTATGGCTTGGAATGCTGTATTGGAGCTGGTGGTCACCATCGTGTTTCTGGCTGGTATTGTACTGGCACTGCTGTGCTTGGTGACGATTCATCGGAATCCGTATTTTTCTGAGGTGCAGAAGTTGAAGTGGCTTCTGCTGGTGTTGTGCTTGCCGTATGTGGGTCCGGTGACGTGGTTGTTGCGTGCGCGTCTGGAACGCATTGATCGGGAGCGTACTGAGCAGGAACGCGGAGCGCAGGCTTCTGCGGCTGCTTCCGATACTGCAACTTCCGAGGGGGGTGGCTGGTAACGGCTCGGAGGCTCTTCCTGAGCCCCCACCACCACCTCCACATAACACAAGTAACGAAGGTCACACCATCTCAATTGGACAGCACCGCATGCAGTCCGTATAGTTTTATGTGTTGCCTGCGGTGATACACCGTAAGACACATGCGCGAGTGGCGGAATAGGCAGACGCGCACGGTTCAGGTCCGTGTGCCCGTGAGGGCGTGGGGGTTCAACTCCCCCCTCGCGCACCAACGATCCCCGGTTCGAAAGAACCGGGGATTTTTTCATATCCATAACCATTTCCCCGCTAAATGACGGGGTTCCAGAGCGATGACGAGTGCATCACCTAAAATAGAATCGGGTGTGTTCATTCACAGGACACACAGCTAACGCACAGACACGCTCGTTAAACTGAGCCTTTCGGATAAAGACCGTTTACGCGGTCTGTTGCTCGGAATGGTCGTTGAGAAGGAGGCGGCATGAAGTTTTTCGACAAGCTGGGCAAGCTGGAGCAAGGCATCGGTCGCACTGTCGGCCTTTCCAAGGGCTTCGGCACCTTTGCGAAGGCGGATGTCGCTAACCGCGTCCGCATCATGATGGATGACGAGTCCTACGTGGACGGCAGCGGTCGCACCATGGCTCCTAATGTCTACACTCTGCGTTTCGCGCCGGTCGATTTCCCGCGCGTGCGCGAGTGGGGCAACCCGTTCGCTGTTGAGCTGTGCGATTTGGCGATTTCGCACGCCCGCGCGCAGGGTTACACCCTCATTGGCGCGGTTCGCGTGACCTTCAATGTTCTTGATTCTCTCTCTGAGGGCGAGTTTGAGGTTGTTGCGACTTTCGAGCCGTTCTCTGTGCCGGAGGCTCCGGCGTCCCCGTCTTTGCGTGGTGCTACTAACTATGCGCCGGTGCGTCCGCCGCGCGAGTCTTCTTTGCCGACCCGCATTACGAAGCCGGCTGCTCAGCCGGCGCAGCCCGCACCGAGCCCTGCGCCTCAGCAGGTTCCTGCGGCGCGCCCGAACATGCCTGTAGCACCCCCGGCAACGGCTGCACCCCGTTTCTTCTTGGAGATTGAGGGCCGCATGCACCCGGTGAGCCACCTGCCGTTTGTGCTGGGTCGCGGTTCTGATGCTGATCTTCGCCTGGACGATAAGGGCGTTTCTCGCCGTCACCTGCAGCTTTCGATGCAGGGTGGTGCGGTGGTCGCCTCCGATATGGGTTCTACCAACGGCACGTTGATTAACGGTGCGCCTCTGCGTGCGCCGGTGGTGCTGGCGAACGGTTCGCTGCTTCGCATGGGTAATACCCGCATCATCTTCCATAGTTCGACCGGAGGTGTCCGTTAATGGCGTCTGAATTGACCGTTACTATCCTTCGTTACGCTTTTCTGGCTCTGATTTGGTTCTTTGTTTTCCTGGTGGTTTCGGCGGCTCGCCGTGACCTGGGTTTGGGCAAGAACTATCGTGCGGCACCGGTTGATGCGGTTCCGGAGGCTACCCATATTGCGCCTCCGCCGACTCGCCCTTCGCAGCTTGTGATTACTGCCGGTGCGCAGGCTGGCGCCATGATGCAGCTGGGCGACCAGCCGATTACTATTGGCCGCGCTAATGACATTGAGGTGTCCCTGCAGGATGATTACGCCTCGGGCCGCCATGCGCGTCTGTTCCCTCAGGGTTCCCGTTGGTTCCTGGAGGATTTGAATTCTACTAATGGTACGTTCGTCAATGGCGAGCGTCTGACTCGTGCGACCCCGATTGAGCCCGGTGATGATTTCCGCGTTGGCGGTACCACCATGCAGTTGAGGGGCTAGTGTATGAAGATTGCTTTTCGTTTTGAGGCCCGCTCTGATACGGGTCTGAAACGCTCGAAGAATGATGACTCCGGCTACGGTGGTCGTTTCCTTGCGGTCGTTGCTGACGGCATGGGCGGTCACGTGGGCGGCGATGTCGCGTCGGCTACGACGGTTCTGAATCTGACTCCGCTTGATCACCCTGATTTTGAGGATGGTACCGGCAGCGTTTACCTGGCTGATGAGATTCAGAGCGCGAACCTGATTATTAATGAGCTGGCGGCAAATGATCCGCAGCTGGCGGGTATGGGTACGACCTGTACTGCCCTGCTGATTGACGGTGACTGCATTGAGTTCGCCCATATTGGTGACTCGCGTGCGTATCGTCTGCGTCCGGGTGCTGATGGCGAGTTTGAGCAGATTTCTACTGACCATACGTTTGTGCAGCGCCTGCTCAATGAGGGTCGTATTACCCCGCAGGAGGCGGAGAACCACCCGCATAAGAACGTGATTATGCGCGTTCTGGGTGATGTTGACGCGTCCCCTGAGCTGGAGTTGAAGACTCTGGACGCTGTTCCCGGCGAGCGCTGGGTGCTCTCTTCGGATGGTTTGGATGCTGTGGTGTCCCTGTCGGAGATTGAGCAGGTCATGCGTTCTACCGATGACCTGTCTGAGATTGCTGACACTCTGATTGCGATGACCTTGGAGCGTGGCGCTCCGGACAATGTCACGGTTGTGTCTC
This sequence comes from Rothia sp. HMSC066G07, assembly GCF_001814485.1. NCBI lineage: Bacteria > Bacillati > Actinomycetota > Actinomycetes > Micrococcales > Micrococcaceae > Rothia > Rothia sp. HMSC066G07. The sequence continues at coordinate 58,295 of NZ_KV816913.1, forward strand.
TGCAGGTGATTGACCGTGAGGTTCTGCCGGTGGATGAGCCGGTGGGTCCTTCGAGCCTGCCTGAGTCTGCTCTGCCTGATTCGATTGTGGCGGAGCAGGAGGTCAGCACGAACACTCAGAAGCTTCCCGAGGTTGCTGCCACGGCTGAAGCTGCTGAGGCTTTTTTGGGTGCGCACCATGATGAGGACTCTGAGGAGCATCATCGTCGGTCGTTGCGCCGTTTCCGTCGTGCTCGTGACTTCTCTGGCACCCTGTTGCACAGCGGTTCTGGGGCGGTTCGTCACCATATCGGTACGTACGATAACGCCGTGGATGCGGCTCTTACGAACGCTGCGATTTTGCGTAGCGAGTTGGGTTCCCGCCCGCATCAGCTGGTTGGTGCCGCTTCGGTGGCTACTGAGACCGGCATGATTCCGGCGGTGACTTCTCGTACCCTGGAGCATCGTGCGACGGTGGCTCAGCGTGTGCCGTTGAAGGTTGAGTCTGATGAGGCGGCCCTGCCGGCTGAGCTGGAGGAGCTGATTGCTGAGGACACTGAGGAGCGTTCGCGTCCGAGGTCGTGGCCGATTCGCCTGTTTATTACTCTGCTGGTTGCGGCTGTTTTGACGTTGGCTGCGTGGACCGGTCTGCGTTATGTAGAGCGTAGCTACTATGTGGGTGAGAGTGACGGCACGGTTGCGGTGTACAACGGTATTCCGCATGCGTTGGGCCCGATTCGCCTTTCTCACGTGGTGGAGAATACCGATATTCCTACGAGTGAGCTGAGCGATCATACGCGTTCTTTGTTGCGTAATGCGATTACGGCGAAGGACCTGGATGATGCGCACCAGATTGTGTCTCGTTTGAAGACTCAGGCGGATCAGACGCGTGAGAAGGCTGAGCAGGCTGCAGCGTCTGCCTCGGCTTCCGCTTCCGCTTCCCCGAGCTCTGCGGCACCCAGTGAGGCTCCGAGCTCTGAAGCACCGGGCTCTGATTCGGCATCCCCGGCTCCTGAGCAGGCTTCTTCGGAGGCTCCTGCTGCGGTAGGCGGTGAGAATAATGGCTAAGTTCTCGTTCCGTCGTGAGTCGGATGCGCCTCGTGCACGCCGTTTCACGGAGCTTTTCCTGCTGGTTTTGGCGGTGGGTATCAGCTCGTTCGGCATGTATCTGATTGATCCGGAGCATGCTTTTGATACGTCGAAGAGCCAGTGGTTGCCGTGCACGGTGGTGCTGGGTGCCGGTGCTCTTCTGATTCACCTAGTCATGCAGTTCCGCGCACGTTATGCTGATCCGTTTATTCTGCCGCTGGTGGTGGCGCTGAACGGTATTGGTTTGACCATGATTTATCGTCTGGACCCGCAGATTGCGGCGCCGGTGGGTGATGGTCAGCTGATGTGGACCGGCGTGTCTATGGTGCTGTGCGCGATTATCGTGTTCGTGCTCAGGGATTACCGTCTGCTACGTAAGGTCACGTACACCTCGCTGGTGTTGTCGATGATTCTGCTCATCATGCCGCTGGTTCCGGGTCTGGGTATGGAGCTTAATGGTGCTCGTATTTGGATTCATATCGGTAACCGCACGTTCCAGCCGGGTGAGGTCGCGAAGATTACTTTGGCGATTTTCTTCGCCGGCTATTTGGCGACGCACCGTGACCTGATTCTGGTGGCTGGCCGCCGTATTGGTCCGATTAATCTGCCGCGTCTGCGTGATTTGGCGCCGGTGTTCTTGGCGTGGATTGTGAGCCTGGGTGTTCTGGTGTTCCAGAAGGACCTTGGTTCGGCAATCATGTTCTTTGGTCTGTTCATGGCGATGCTGTACCTGTCGACCGGTCGTATTTCGTGGCTGGTGGTTGCGGGTATCGGTATGGCTGTGGGTGGCTATTTCGCGTACCACTATGTCTCGCACGTGCACGCCCGTATTTATGCGTGGGTGCATGCTTTTGATCCGGAGATTTACCAGGCGTCTCCTGGCGGTTCGGGTCAGATTCTGCAGGGCGTTTTCGGCCTGGCTTATGGCGGTCTTTTTGGCCGCGGTTGGGGTCAGGGCCGCGCGAACCTCGTCCCGTACGCTAACTCGGACATGATTATTTCCTCGTTGGGTGAGGAGCTGGGCCTGGTTGGTCTGGGCGCGATCCTGATGATGTTCATGCTCCTGGTTTCGCGCGGTTACCGTGCGGCGTTGGGTACTCGTGATGGTTTCGGTAAGCTGCTGGCTGCTGGCCTGTCTACGGTCATGGTTCTGCAGCTGTTCGTGGTGATTGGTGGCGTGACTCGCTTGATTCCGCTGACTGGTCTGACGACTCCTTTCATGTCTGCCGGTGGCTCCTCGTTGGTGGCTAACTGGATTATTGTGGCGCTGTGGCTGTCGATTTCTCATAGTGCCCGCGCACCTCACCTGGTGGCTGGTTATGATGCTCCGCAGGGTATTGACCATGCGGACACTAGCTACGAGCCGGAGGGTGCTACTAGCGTTCTGGCGCGTATTACGGCTAAGGATTCTGGAGGTGAGAAGAATGGATAGGGCTATTCGCCGCATGTGGATGTCTGCCGCGTGCGTGTTTGTCCTGCTGATGGGTACCCTCAGCTATATTCAGTTCTTCGATTCGAAGACGCTGATGAATAATCAGTGGAATTCTCGAGCGCTCTACGACAATTACGGTTCGGCACGTGGTTCGATTGTGGTTGATGGTACGGAGATTGCTTCGTCGGTGAAGTCTGATGATGAGTACAACTACCAGCGTGTGTATAACCACCCGCTTAAGTATGCGGCTCTGACCGGTTATTTCTCCACGATTTATGGCGCGACCGGTTTGGAAGCTGCTATGGATAAGGAGCTTGCCGGCACGAGCGATAGCCAGTTCTACGACCGTGTGGCGCAGCTGTTCAGTGGTTCTTCTGCGCAGGGCGCTAGCGTGGAGCTGACGATTAATTCGAAGCTTCAGGATATTGCCTATAACGCGTTGCAGGGCCGTAAGGGTGCTGTGGTGGCGTTGAACCCGAAGACTGGTGAGATTCTGGCGATGGCTTCTTCGCCGTCCTATGATCCGAATCTTCTGTCGTCTCATACGAGCTCTTCGGTGTTGGCAAATTACCAGGCTCTGACTTCTGATGAGGACAGCCCCCTGTTTAACCGTGCGATTGCGGGTAACACCTATTCGCCGGGTTCGACCTTCAAGATTATTGATGCGGTGGCGGCGCTGGAGTCCGGCAAGTACAACGCATCTTCGGTCATTGCGAACCCCGCGCAGTTGCCGCTGCCGGGCACGAACATCAGCCTGCCGAACTATACGGGCGGTCAGTGTTCGACCCGCACTCAGGTGACGATTGAGTGGGCTTTGGCTCAGTCCTGTAATACGCCGTTTGCGCAGATTGCGATGGATTTGGGTCAGGAGCGTATCGCGAAGACCGCTGAGAATTTTGGTTACGGCCAGGATTTGAAGATTCCGTTGACGGTTTCTAAGTCGTCTTTCCCGTCGAATCTGACGCAGAGCCAGCTGGCCCAGTCGGCGATTGGTCAGTACGACGTGAAGACCACTCCGCTGCAGGTGGCGATGACTTCTGCAGCGATTGCAAATGGCGGCGTGCAGATGAAGCCGAACCTGATTCGTTCGGTGAAGACCAGCAACCTGAGCACTTTGCAGGAGTTCTCTCCTGAGAAGCTGCGTACGTCCACTAGCCCTGAAATTGCTAACCAGGTGAAGCAGTGGATGGTGAATGCGGTTGATAATGGTATTGCACGTAATGCTGGTGTCTCCGGTGTGAAGGTGGCGGGTAAGACCGGTACCGCGGAGACCACGGCAGGTTTGAATAATTCTTGGTTTACCGGTTTCGCGCCGGCTGATGATCCTCAGATTGCGATTGCTGTGGTTTATGAGGATATTGACGTGGCGACCGGTGCCCAGTTGGCAACCAGTACTAGTAAGCAACTCTTTGAGGCGGTGTTGAACAAGTGAGGCCTGCGGCTGATATCACTTTGGGCGGGCGCTACACCCTAACCGAACGTATCGCGATTGGCGGTATGGGCGAGGTGTGGAAAGCTCGCGACAAGGTGCTTGGACGCATCGTTGCGGTCAAGATCCTCAAAGAGGAGTACACCGGTGACCCGGGCTTCTTGGAGCGTTTCCGCGCTGAGGCCCGTAATACGGCGCTGCTGAACCACCCCGGCGTAGCGAACGTTTTCGACTACGGCGAGGAGGACAACTCCGCGTACCTGGTCATGGAGCTGGTGCCGGGTAATCCGCTCTCGAGCATTATCGAGCACGAGACTACCTTGCCGCCCGATCGTATTCTGAACTTCATTGCTCAGACCGCTCGCGCGTTGGCTGCGGCTCATTCGCAGGGTCTGGTGCATCGTGACGTGAAGCCGGGTAACCTGATCATCACTCCGGATGACCGTGTGAAGGTGACCGATTTCGGTATTGCTCGTCTGGCTAACCAGGTGCCGTTGACGGCTACCGGCCAGGTGATGGGCACTGCCCAGTATTTGGCGCCGGAACAGGCAACCGGTCAGGCGGCTACCGCGTCTTCGGATATGTACTCGTTGGGCATTATTGGTTATGAGTGCTTGGTGGGTCGTCGTCCGTTTACGGGTGAGTCGCAGATTGCGATTGCTTTGGCTCAGGTGAATGATCCGCCGCCGCCGCTTCCGGAGACCATCCCGGCTCCTGCTCGTGCGCTCATCATGTGCTTGTTGGCGAAGGACCCGGCTCAGCGTCCTAAGGATGCGACCGCTCTGGCTTCTGCGGTGGATGCGATTCGTCGCCGCGATCTGAAGGCAGCGGTGAAGGCTGTTCCTCCGCTGGCGCAGTTCTTGGCTGAGGAGAATGCTGACGACGGTACTGTCGCGATGACCGCTATGGATGTTGCGGCTGAGCCGATTAGTGCTTCTGCTACTCCGCGTTTTGGTTCTGGTGGTCGTTTCTCGCCGGAGCCGACGACGGCGCCTATTCCTCGTACGGGTGCGCAGACCATGCGTCCAGCTTCGGGTCGTGTGAAGGCTGCTGTTGCCCCTCCGGCTAAGCGTGGATCGAACGTGTGGATGTGGGTTGCTCTGCTTCTGGCAATCGTGCTGATTGCTGGCGGTATTTGGACGGTCCTCTCCTCCAATAGTGGTGGCGGTTCGACTGATCCGGTTCCGAGCGCTTCTTCGTCTGTTGTTCCGACGAACACGGGTACCGTTTCGACGGTGGAGCCGACTGAGTCTGCTTCTGCCCGTGCTGCAAAGCAGAAGGTGACCATCAACGCGATTAACTATGAGGGTCGTGAACTGCAGGATGCGGTGAACGAGCTGAAGAACCTTGGCTTGTCCCCCAAGACTGAGGGTGTTGAGTCTACTCAGCCGGAGAACACGGTGATTTCGGTTTCTCCGACGGGTACTTTGGAGCAGGGTAATAGCGTGACTGTTCGCTATTCCACCGGTCCGAAGTCGGTGACTTTGCCGTCGAACCTTGAGGGTAAGAACGTTGATGAGGCGTCGAAGGCTGTTGCCGCTCTGGGTGTGAATGTTTCTCTGCATTATGAGAATTCGGACACGGCGGCCCCCGGTACGGTGCTTCGTACTACCCCCTCATCTGGCACCAAGGTCACGGTTGGTAGTAATGTAGACATGTATGTGGCCTCTTCCAGTTCGGGTAGGGGTTCGAGTGCGAGCGCTTCTGCTGCACCGTCTGCGTCGGCTTCTGCTTCCGCTTCTGCGTCGGCGCGTTAGCCCCTACATTTTGATTTAGTTTTAGTCTTAGTGATCCAGGAGAACTTATGGACCTGTCGGTTCCCGACACGGTTGATAACCGTTACAAGGTACTCGAGGTAATCGGTACCGGTGCGATGGCAACCGTTTATGCTGCTGAGGATACTCGCCTCGGCCGCAAGGTTGCGCTTAAGATTCTGCGCCCGGAGCAGGCCCAGGACGATACGTTCCGCGCACGCTTTAAGCGTGAGGCGGAGGCTGTGGCGTCTCTGAACAATCCTGCGATTGTTGCTGTCTATGACACCGGTTCGTATAACCCTTCGCAGGATGGTGGGGAGTCTGCTTCTTCGGAAGAGGGCACCGCTATTCCTTATATCGTGATGGAGTACGTGGAGGGTCATACTCTGCGTTCCATTCTGTCCCGTGGCGGTCATCTGCCGGTCCGTGATGCTTTGGGTTATTCCGAGCAGCTGCTGGGTGCTTTGCAGTACAGCCACTCGATGGGCATCATTCACCGCGATATTAAGCCGGCGAATATTATGGTGCTGGAGCGTACCAGCGAGGATATCGCTAAGGGTCAGCCGGGCCAGATCAAGGTCATGGATTTCGGTATTTCCCGTGCCATTGAGGAAGCTGGCGAGGCGCTGACCAAGGCTAATGTGGTGATGGGTAGCGCACGCTACATGTCCCCTGAGCAAGTGAGCGGCAAGGAAGTTGACGCCCGTAGCGACCTGTACTCTGCTGCTTGCGTAATTTACGAGATGATTGCTGGTCGTTCTCCGTTTGACGCTGAGTCGAATGTTGATCTGGCGGCTAAGCATCTTTCGGATGCCCCTGAGCCTCCGAGCAAGTTCACCCCGCTTGAGGTTCCTGCTGGTCTGGATGCTGTGATTCTGAAGGGTCTGGCGAAGAACCCGGATGAGCGTTATCAGAGTGCTGCTGAGTTCGCTCAGGCTCTGGCGTCGGTTGTTCGCCCGGGTGAAGAGACCGTGGTTCAGGATGCAGCGATGACTACTGCTTTTGTTCCTTCGGCGACTACTGCTTCCCTGGGTGAGGATTACGCCCCGTACACCACCTCGATTACTGAGGCTTCGGTGGAAGACGGCGGCCTCAACGGCTTCTTCGAGTATGAAGACGATGAGGAACTGTATGACGAGGAGGAGTACGCAGAGTACGATGAGTCTTCGCCGCGTAAGCGTGCGTGGGTTCGTTTCCTTGTGGGTACTCTGATTGTGGCTCTGCTGGTTTTCAGTGTCGGCTCGGTTCTGTACTACCAGAACAAGCTCAATGAGGTTCCGCAGGTTCAGGTTCCGGCTGTGGTGAATGTTTCCCGCGATGATGCCGATAACCAGCTGCGTAACCGAGGCTTCGTGGTGGAGTACCGTCAGGGCTACTCGGACAACATCAAGAAGGGCGACGTTATCAACGTTGAGCCGGGTGTCGGTTCTACGGTTAATAAGGGCTCGACCGTGGTTGTGACTGTTTCGAGCGGTCCGGAGAAGGTCAAGTTGCCGGATAACCTGCAGGGTCAGAGTGAGGCGTATGTCCGTAACGCTCTGAAGGACCTGGGTCTGGTGGATGGCCGCGTCTCCACTGTGGAGAGCGCTTCCGTTCCTGCCGGTATGGTTGTGGAGCTGTCCCCGGAGAAGGGCTCGACCGACGATAAGGGCGCTCAGACCGTTGAGGCTGGTAGCACCGTGAACATTGTCCTGTCCTCCGGTAAGGTAAAGGTCCCCTCGCTGGTGGGTCTGACCAAGGATCAGGCGATTGCTGCTCTGACCGCTCAGGATGTTCTGCTGAACACCAACATTGAGACTGTTCAGACTAACGAGCGTCCTGCGGGCACTGTGCTTTCGCAGAGCTCTGCGGCGGGTACTCTGGTGGCTCAGAACAGCACTGTGACGATCCGTGTGGCTGCTACTCCGACTCAGACGACCGCTCCGACTACTGCGGCTACTCAGCCTGCGGCGGCGACCGGTAACCAGAACGCTACCACTGGTAACCAGAACCAGCAGCGTTCTACCGCTACGGCTACTCCGGCACCGGCTGCGTCCGCTACTGCGGGTACCCGTACGATTCAGGGTACTAACGCGAATACCAATGCGAACAACGCTAATAATGCAAACGCTAACGCCCGCTAAGGGGTTCTAGCGGTTAGCAAAAGGGGCGGCGCTCCACACCGTTGGGTGTGGGGTGCCGCCCCTTTTCGCGTATCTGGGCTTGTTCGTGTATCTGGGTTTGCTCGTAGCTAGGGGTCCAGATATAGCTATCGCCTCCAGTTTCCCTGTAGCGTGTCTGCTACGGGGCTTCTGGAGGCGATATAAGCCGTTGAGGGCTTCTTAGGCTAGAAGTACTAGGCCATGAGGGGCGAGAGGCTCTTAGCGCGCTCTGCGGCTCCCTGCAGGCCGGTTTCTTCGAGCCAGTTGCCAAGCATGAGGTATCCGCTTTCGGTCAGGACCGATTCGGGGTGGAACTGCACGCCGTGCATGGGGGCCTCGCGGTGGCGCAGGCCCATGATGATGCCATTGTCGGTGGTGGAGGTGGTTTCCAGGACCTCGGGCATGGTTTCGGGTACAACCGCCAGGGAGTGGTAGCGGGTCGCGGTGAAGGGGCAGGGCACGTCCTTGAACACGGAGACGTTCTCGTGCACGAGGCGGGAGGTCTTGCCGTGCATCAGCTCGGGGGCGTGGGTGACGGTGCCGCCGAATGCCTCCGCGATGGCCTGGTGGCCGAGGCAGACACCCAGTAGCGGCTTCTTCGCTTCGGCTGCCCAGCGGATGGTGTCAATGATGACGCCTGCCTCTGCGGGGGCACCGGGGCCGGGAGAGACAAGCACGCCATCGTGTTCTTCGGCGAGCTTGATGACTTCGGCGAGCTCGTATTCGTCGTTACGGATGACGGTGGTTTCAGCGCCGAGCTGCTGGATGTAGCCGACGAGGGTGAAGACGAAGCTGTCGTAGTTGTCGATAACAAGGATGCGGGTCATGGCACGTCCTTAGCGCTAATGGTTGATGGTGACGTTCAGGTTGAAGGGGCCGTACTCTGCGAAGTGGGGGAAGACGAATTCCATGAGCAGGTAGACTACGGCGAGTATCAGCACGATGGCGATGATGATGCGAACCCACAGGGGGCCGGGGAGGTGGCGGAAAATCCATGCGTACATCTTGCTTTTCCTCTCTGGTTTAGGATCCTGCTACGGAGGCGGCAATTTCTGCGGGCGCTCCGGCTGCGGCGGGCCGCCAGGATTCGAGGCGGGCGTGGACAATGTATCGTTCGGTGTCGCCGTAGCGCGGGTGGCAGGTAGTGAGCGTCAGGAGGCGCTCAGTGGGTGCTACGCCGGGCTGTCCGGGGACGGGTTCGATGACTTCTACCTGGTCGGGCTGCACGATTTCGTGGCTGTAGACGGTGTAGGTGTAGTAGCCGTCTTTGGTACGCACGTAGATGTGGTCGCCTTCGGTGAGCAGGTCGATGTCGTTGAGGACTTTACCGCGGGTTTGGCGGTGGCCTGCGAGGGAGAAGTTGCCGACCTGTCCGGGCATGGCGCTTCCTTCGTAGTGGCCGAGTCCGAGGGAGTCGAGCACGTCGGAGCTGGTTCCCTGGGTGGCGGGGCGCTGGTAGTCGGATCCGAACTTGGGGATGTAGACGATGCCGAAGACTTCACCGTGGCCGGGTTCGCTCAGACCGGCGGGAGGGGTGTTGGGGTCCCAGTCGGGGAGGGGTTCGGCGGGGTTGGAGTCGAATTCCTGGACGAGGGTGCTGACGGCTTGGGATTGGGTGCGGTCGGCGTCGATGTTGGTCCACCAGAGCTGCCATGCGACGAAGAGCAACAGCAGGAGGCCCACGGTGATAAGGAGTTCGCCTGTAATCTGGATGATCCAGTGCAGCACGGTGCGGGGGCGGCGCTCTGCGGTGGGTGCCGTTCCTTGGCTCATGCGTTCTCCTTTGTCCTTTGGGTTGTGTATGTTCTTGGGCGCCGGGTGGCGTTCCTTATCTTTCAACGCACGGAGAAGGTGAAATCATCCCGTAAGTCTGCAAAGATAGGTGTGAACATATATTTTTAGGTTACCCATACAACAATAAGCGGAGGAAGTATGTCGACCAACTCGGCTAAGGCATCGTCCAAGAAGAAGTCTCAGAAGTCTGCTAAGTCTGAGGTGGAGGATGCAAGCGAGCTGCGTCTGCGTGAGATTGCTCGTGAGATGGAGAGCGGCACGCAGCTGAAGGAGCAGACTCCGTTGTGGTACCGAGTGATTATGTTCTCGCTGCTGGCGGTGGGCATTCTGTGGATTATTGTTTTCTACATTACGCAGGGCCTGTTCCCGATTCCTGATTTGGGTATGTGGAATGTGAGTGTTGGTGTGGGCGCCATGATGGTGAGCATGCTGATGATGACTCGTTGGCGCTAGAGTTTTAGGCGTTATGACTTAGGCGTTAGAGCTTATAGAGAGGCGGCCGTCCCGTGTGGGGCGGCCGCCTCTGTATGTGTGGTGGGGTGTTATAGGGTTTTATTACCCGGTTCTTATATTCTTATATAAGAATATAGTCTAGTCAGACATATATTTTTAACAATTTGGTTAATTTCAGAATCTTGAATCAATGAACCCTTTAGTAGATTAGGTCGCCTCGTGCCGCTTCGTGGACGCGGCGGGTTACGGTCTCCATAACGGGCGAGTTGATGTTCCAGCGCTGCCAGTAGAGGGGGAATTCTACCGGGGTTGCGGCGAGCTTCACGAGGTGCCCGCTTTCGAGCTCTTCGGCGCATTGCGCCTCAGGAATGAGACCCCAGGCAATACCGGAGCTGACGGCTCGCGCATAGTCCGGAGATGAGGGAATGTAGATGGTGGGGCTTTGGGTGAAGGTTTCTTCAGCCTCTAGACCTACCTCTTTTTCGATGAGGGCTCGCGCCACATCCTGCACAAAGTCTTTACGGTCATATTCGACGACGGGGGCACGATTGAGCTCTTCGCGACTCATGATCTTGGGCCAGCCGGGCAGGTACCGCTGCACGAAGTCGGGGGTGGCAACGCACCAGTAGCGTGCCACACCGAGGGTTTCGACGGAGCAGCCGGGGATTTTTTCGGGTTTGGAGGTGATGACTGCCATGACTTCTCCGGATCGGAGCATAGCGGAGGAGTGGAATTCGCCTTCTCGTCGCAGGTCACAGAAGATGCTGTCTTCGCGGCTGAGGATTCCTACGGCGTCGAGGAACCAGGTAGCGAGTGAGTCGGCGTTGACGGCAACGGAGACGCTCTGGAAGCCGCCGGCGCCCATGAGTTCGCGTTCCATTTCTTGCTGCAGGAATTCGCTTTGTCGGGCGATGCGCAGTACGCTTTGTCCGGCGTCGGTGGGGGTGACGGGGTTGCTTCGGCGTACCAGGACTTTTCCGGCAATCTGTTCCATGGCTTTGATGCGCTGGGAGATGGCGGAGGGGCTCACTCGCAGGATATCTGCTGCCGCGTCGAAGGTGCCGTATTCAATGACGGTGGCGAAGGTGGTGAGCTGGTCGGTACTGAAACGTGTCATAAGAATATCTTACGCAGTGTGAAAATATTTAGATAGATTTAGGGTCCTTTTTCCCGTATTCTCGTCTCTGGCACTTCACACTTCAGCTAACGCAGGCTTTATCCCTGCGTCGCGAGCTTTTGCCTGGCAAGCTGGTAGTAAGAGAGCCGCTACCCACCACTACGTACGCGGGCTCATGCCCAGTTTGATCAACATAGAAAGTTTCACGATGTCCGCATCCCTGTCCCTGCTGTTTCTGGGTGCTACCACCACGATTTCTTTGGTGGCGGCTATTGGCGCCCAGGGAACTTTTGTGCTGCGTCAGGGTATTTTGGGTCGGCACATTACCCCGATTATTATTTTCTGCATTCTGTCGGATGCTCTGATGATTGGCTTGGGCGTTGTGGGTCTGGGTGCCCTGTTGGATGCGGCGCCGTGGTTTATTGAGGTGTTCCGTTATGTGGGTGCGGCGTTTTTGGCGTGGTTCGGCTACGAGTCGGCGAAGCGTGTTTTCATCCCGCATGCGGTTGTCGTTGAGGAGGGTACCGAGGATGCGCAGTCTTTGAAGGCGGCCCTGCTGACCACGGCGGCGGTCACCTACCTCAACCCGCTGGCATGGTTGGACACAACGATTTTCCTCGGTTCTCTGGCTAATACGCAGGGCGATCCGGGCCGTTGGTGGTATTACCTGGGATGCTGCTGCGGTAGCGTGCTGTGGTTCCTCATGATTGGCTACGGCTCACGAATTTTACGTCCGCTCTTTGCCCGCCCGGAGGCCTGGCGTGTACTTGATGCGGCGGTGGCCCTACTCATGGTGTATCTGGTATTCAACCTGCTGACAGTGAACCTGTCGACCCACTAGCTTCTACCCCTACCTAACCTCTTTACGCCTTGTCAGGCTCTTTTTGCACTCTCTCCTCCTCGCTGAGGGGTATGAGTACTTCGTTCTTGGGCATGGTAAGCAGGCCCAGGTAGATATCGCGAATAACCAGGATGTGCTTAATTCGCGCAATCATGGGCTTGAGGAAGCTTCGGGCGTATTTTTCGTCGCTACTGGTGGTTGCGACAAAGCTGAGTCCGGAGAACACGGCAACGATCATGGACACCTTGATGACCACGGCGTTGATGTTGGTGTCTACGCCGAGGATTTTGAGGTGTTCGGGTTTGACGGTCATCCACGATTCAATGGTGGTATCGCTAATGGCGATGGACGAGAAGCCCATGAAGAATCCGAAGACGAGCAGCATGAAGAGGGTCGCCTGAATAATCTGCCCGATCATGGGGATGATGATGAGGTTGCTCCAGGGCGCGATTTTGAGGGGTCGGTGTTCGAGGATTTTCTTCTCTTCGACCCAGTCTTGGGCAGTGTTCCAGATTCCGCCTTCGAGGGCTGCGGCATACTCGTAGTCGTTGTCGCTAAAGCGTGCGATGTCGTCGCCTCTGGAGCGCCCCAGCAGGCGCGCTGTGCGTTCCAGGGAGGTTGTGACGACCACGAACACGGCGAGGAGCCCCATGAGCCCCAGAACAGCCCAGGTGCGCGGGAAGCTGAGCCCGTTGGCGAGCTTCCAGAGGTCTGCATTCACGAAGATGAAGAGCACGGACACCATGAGTACGGGTAGTACTTTCGCGATCATGGGCGGCAGGGAGGCGAGCTGGTGGATGGCGTGCTTGAGGGACCAGCCGAGTACGGTATCTACGCCCAAGAAGATGGCGAGGTAGATTCCGATAACAATCAGGGGGAAGACCTGTCCGCCGTCATAGACGAAGTCTATGCCTTCAAGGGTGCTTGCTTCGAAGACGCCGGTGGTGAAGAGCATTCCGGCAAAAAGTAGGGTAAGAATACCCGTGGTGATTTGAACCCACTGCGGGGTACGGACCATCAGCATGTGAGCAAGAGCGATGAACGCACCGGAGATAATCGGCATAACGAGGAAAATCCCGCCGAGTACGAGCACTGGGAGTACTTCGTTGCTGAGGGCGCTATCGCTTGTGAGAGCTTTGATGTAGTTCGGTAGGGAACCCTTCACGTCCTCTACGACGAAGAGGAGAATGTCGCGCAGGAAGATATAGCAGATATGCATGATGCCAGCCCACAGGATCCACGGCACGGAGCGTGGGAACGCATCGAGAGCACGTTGACGGGCAGGAATAATGAGGGGCACGCCCTGTTTACGGAACCAGATATTGCTCTGCTTTAGCATGTCAGCCCTGGTGTAATGGTGAGGTTGCGCCTCTTCTGCTGTGGCTTTAGTACGCAGCCGCGCCCAGATGGGGCGTGCGTCCTTCTGCTGCGGGGTGTTCTGGTCCTGTGTGCTCATGACATACCACTCTACAGGGGTTGAGAACCTCTTTTATCCGAAGGCCCCTATAGCTCTTCTCGCTGGAGTTCAGTTCCAATGAAACGACTGTAGGCACCCATAAGTAGGGCTGCTGCTGCTTCCTGTTCAGCGTAGATGCCCAGTTCCTCGTCTTCACGACCAGTGTAGGTGCCGCTACTGATTTCGAGCAGGGATAACGGTCCTTCTGCGGTCTCCGGTGCCAGGGCATCCAGGATGAAGCTCAGGCTTTCTTCTGATTCTTCAGCTACTCCCAGGAGGCGTCCCAAGTGTGTACCCGGGTAGGGTGCGATGGTGAGGACGTCTTCGTTCTCGCATTGGATAATGCGTGCGACAGGAATGATATCCCCGGCTGCGGTCTCTTCGAGCAGTAGCTCAGTGGAGAGGTCGATATGGCTTTCCTCGCTCTGTAGGAGCTGCCTGGGCCACCAGAGGTGAATGTATTCGGTCAGTGCCGCCCAGGTTTCGTGAGGCTCCAGTGTGCTCTCTACGTAGAGGGCTGCCGTTCGTTCTTCACCGTTGTGTTGGTGCTGCTGATCGACGGGCTCTGGTGCGTGGGAAAACATGGGGTAGTGCATGGTTCTACTCTATCCCAGTGTGTCTGTGAAGAGCATTCTTCCTTGTAGTCAGAGCCATAGACAAGGGTCTGAGGGTACAAAAAAAGGGGGCAGACCCATGCGGGTCTGCCCCCTTTCTAACTTTAGCTGTTAAAGCAAAAGAGCCCGCGCAAGCGGGCTCTTTTTATTGCCTATTGGATTGTTATCCAAAAACCATACAGTGAAC
>NZ_KV816914.1:0-875 GCF_001814485.1 Rothia sp. HMSC066G07
CACAAGCTGTACGACCTCCTTGAGGCGGCAGGCCTTGCCAGGTCGAGCTACTACTACGCGCTGGCTCACCCCCAGCAGCCAACCAGAGTGCAGCTACGTCCCAAGGTCGCCCAGATCTTTTCGCGGACCCCCAACGGGTGCGGTCACAGGCAGGTAGCCATGTGCCTGCGTGCTGAGGAAGGGGTGCGCATTGCCGATAAGACGGTTTTGAAGATGATGCGTCAGATGGGGTTGCGCTGCGGTATACGCCGTGAGAGGGCTTACCGCAGGTACAACTCTTACAAGGGGGATGTGGGGCAAAGTTTTGAGAACGTCATCGGTCGCGATTTCAAGGCCGATGGCCCTTGGCAGAAGTTGGGTACCGATGTCACTGAGTTTAAGCTTTCCTTTGGTAAGGCCTACCTCGCGCCGGTTTATGACTTTGCTAGCAAGGAGATTGTCGCCCATTCTATCTCGATGTGCCCTAATCTTGCCCAGCAGCAAGAGATGCTTCAGGTACTCATGGATGCCAAGCCTGCAGGGGTTGAACCGATTTTGCATTCGGATATGGGGTGGCAGTATCAGCACGAGACCTACATTAGTACGCTCGCTGAGAATGGTTTTATCCAGAGTATGTCACGCAAGGGAAACTGCATCGACAATGGCGCCACTGAGCAGGTTTTCGGTCACCTGAAGGATGAGTTTTTTCGTGGCCAGGACTGGCAGACCTTTGAGAGTTTCAAGGTTGACCTTGATGCCTATATCACGCACTGGAATACGGTAAGGCGTCAAGTAAAGCTTAAGGGCCTGACTCCGGTAGAGTACCGGGTTCAGGCCCTGAGGGAAGCCGTATAGGGGTTACTATTTATAGCGTCCAAGTTTCGGGGCGCAGTTCA
>NZ_KV816915.1:0-14059 GCF_001814485.1 Rothia sp. HMSC066G07
TACCCAGGTGCACGATAACGGCGCTATGACCGTACAACATCTTGAGCATGGCGGGAAGGTGACGCTTCCTGCGGCTTACGCTGCCCAGAGTGTTGAGTTGGGGTACGCCGCAACGATTCACCGCGCCCAGGGCGCTACCGTAGATACCGCACACGCACTCGTCGATAGCAGCACCGACCGTGCGGGCGCGTATGTGGCGCTCACTCGTGGCCGTGAAAGCAATACGCTCTATGTCTCTTTGGGCGAGGGCCAGAGCCGTGATGAAGTTCTGGAGCAGATTGCCTCCGCATACGAGCGTGATTTGACTGTGCATGAGAGCGTGGACGCCGTGCGCGCCGAACACCACAACGTTGCTGATTTGATTGCTCAGCATGAAGACATCAGTGAGCTGGCGGTGCAGAAGGTCATGGCTGCTGCCGTGCAGGAGGGCATGGGCCGAGTGTCTGAGCACCCGGTTCGTGATGGTGCCTCCGGCATGGTGACTCATCATGTGCCTGCTGACGCTACTGCTGATGCCGCTGAAGTTCTGTCCTCTGACGCATGGGGTGCGTTGGCTCATGAGCTGGGTGAAGCAGCCCGTGAGGGCTTTGACCCTGTTGCTTTGATAGAGCGGGCTTATGGTCGTCGTGCCCTGCATGATGAGGGGGCTTCGGCGCGTGATGCTGCCGCAGTAATGGCGTGGCGTGTGGCTCAGATTCGCCAGCAGGCCCAGCAGGTGCGCTCTGATCGCCCGCTGGCGTCGTTGTCAGATGAGCATCTGGAGCGCCTGGTGCAGCAGGCGAAGCAAAAGACGGCCCCGGTAGAGGAGCGTTTGACGGTGGAGGACCCGTGGTGGTTCACGAATCCTTATGCCATGACGAAAACCGATGAGTTGTTGGCGATGCGTGCCCGTACCGTCAAGGCGCTGAACGCGAACGAAGGCGATACCACCGGTGTTTATGCTCAGATTAAGGAGAATCTGGGTGACATGGACGCCGAAATCACGCGCCGCCGTTGGGAAATCAGCGGAGATCAGCGTGAGCTGGAGCAGATTGTGCGTGGTGAACGTGCCCGTAGCGGCCATCAGTTCACGTTGTATCAGGTGCTGTTGGAGGAGCAGAGGATTCGTCAGTCTCTGCCTTCTGGCCCGGCTGCGGTGGACCCGGCGAAGGTCACTTCAGGCGGGGTCTCTGGCCACACACTCGATAAGTTCTGGGAGCAGCACCCTGCGGTTCGTCAGGGCCGATTGGGCACGATTCTGCGTGCTCGTTCGCGTGAGATTGGCAAGCTCACTCGTGCTCGTGGTGAGGAGCTGGCGCGACAAGTGCAGGCTGGTAAGGCTCCGGCGTGGACGCAGGCTTTGGGTCCGGTGCCGACCCGTCGGCGTGCTTTCCGTCAGTGGGTGCGTGCTGCTGGTGAGGCTGACGCACTGCGCACCAAGTACCGTGTGCCGGAGAGTGAGCCTGCTGTGTTGCCGGACCAGATGGTGCATGAGGCCAGCCAGCGGGTTAATAATGCCCGCTTGGCATCTGCTGGTGCGCCCGTGGTGGTGCAGTCTGCTGAGAAGACCCGTGCCGCGGAGTCTGTGTTGGGTGTTCTGGAGCAGGTCAGGCGTGTTGCTAAGGCGGCCCGTCTGGCAGAACGTGCCAAGAACCAGCAGAAGCAGCCGAAGAACCAGAAGGCTACTGAGCCGGAGCAGCAGCAGCAGCCGCTCTCACCGGTAGAGCAGAAGGTGCAGGAAGCCCGTGCTGAGCGTGCACCGGAACCTGCAGCTGATGAGGAAACTCTTGCGGCTTTGAGGGTGAGCCAGATTGGCATGAGTAGGTTCCAGCCTGCTAACAAGATGACGAGTCAAGGATATAAACCTACACACCGTCCTGTTCGACCAAGGGTCGATAAGGGATTGGACCTTTAGGTCCCTGCAGAGATCACCTCAGTTTGTTCTCTGCAGGACCTTCACCAGGTCAGCTATACCAATCTTTTGAACTATGTACAATATAAAGTAGACCAACTAAGGAGAAATCATCATGGCTAACCATACCCCCGACTTTGATACGCTTTATGAGTACATCACGGATAACAGTTCTGAAGTATTCACCCCGCTAATTCGTGCAGAAGAAAACGAAGAAAAGCGTTATTTCTACTATGCTCTACAAAACTATTCTCTGCAGCAGAAGCAGCGCGTCATCATTGCTGATGAGAAGTTTGTAGTCTAGGGGAGAGTTCCTTTTGAGACCGCAGTATATCCTTGTTGCCGGAGTTAACGGTGCAGGTAAAAGTACCTTGTACCGCACCGAACCAAAGCTCTTTGAAGGTACTCGTCGTCTTAATGCCGATGAAAAGTTGCAAGCGTCCGGTGGTAACTGGCGTAATCCTGCAGATGCTGCTCGAGCTATGCGTGACACCATCAAAGACTTACGGCAGGCTATTGCATCTGGTGAATCTATTCACCAAGAGACTACTCTGGCGGGTAGCGCTAAGTCGTTTCAGAATCTGATTGATCGCGCTCACGCTCAGGGGTATGAGGTGACAATGCTGTATGTCAGTCTTGATAGCGCAGATAAAGCGGTGGACCGCGTGGCATCTCGCGTTACCAAGGGCGGACATGGGGTGGATGAATCTGATATCCGCCGCCGTTATGAGAGCTCTCTGAGGAATCTTGAAGAGCTTTCTGATTCAGTTGATTCACTCAAGATTTTTGATAACAGCACAGCCGGATATGAAACGATATATGAGCGAATCGATAATCAGATTTTGGTGAATATGTCTGAGGAATATGGCTTGAATATTAAGTCCCCTCAGCAGGAGATTGATGTGGAGACTCAACGTTCGCTCAGTTTTCTCCAGCCCATGATGCAGAAAAGCGGTATGGCGCAGACAGGTCAGTCTCAGAATGAGGCGCCGCGGCGAAGTCCTGAACCCCCAGAGCGAGGTATCGAGCTCTAATAAAGGGGTATGGGGTGAGAAATCCACTACTGGATTTCTCACCCCATACCTCTTTAACGTTCTCGACAGCACGCAAGATGGTGCTCTGTTAATCTGGAAGAAAGCACTGATACCCCCGTGAGGTCAATGATGAGCATTCACCCCTTCGACAACCACAGCACTAACGTTGAGCAGGAACTTGCCCGTGAATTGCAAGCTATCGCCCGGCAGATTCGCCAGGCGTTGCAGAACCATCAGCAGCAGGCCGCTCGTGCAGAAACCCAGGAATCTGTAAATACAGATGTACAGATTCCTGCATCTCCGTATGCGCGTCTCTGGGAAGAATCGTGGTGGGAAACCGCAACCAACCGCGACCTAGCCGAATGGGCCACCGCTGCTGAACAAGAAGCACCCTACCGCGCCGACGCCGCCGCAGCCTACCGCTACCTTGACGACAGGCTACAGAACGAATACGGGCTCACCCTCGCCGACTACCTGGCATACCTGAAGGAACACGGCTGGGAAGAACGCTACGAACAGCACCAGGCTGAAGAACGCGCCCAAGAACGCGAGACTGTCTCTGACTCTGAGCACCAGAAGGCCCTCGATTCAGACGACCCTGCTGAAGCTCAGCAGCACGAGGACCAGTCAGAGCAGGCTCATGCTCAGGCTGGCCATGAGTGGGACCGGGCAGAAGTCCGCGGTGAACGTGCCGCCTACTACGAAGCTCATGCGGACGCAGAAACCGCACACGCAGCTAAGCTTAACGACCAGTCCCTCGGTACGCACCCGCACCAGGCTGTAGCCGCCGCGAAGGCTCGAGGACCTCAGCAGCAGGCCAAGCCCGCCCGCACCGTGCAGCGACAGGTGCATCAGCAGCACGAACTTGCTCATTAGCATGAAGGGGGCTCACAACTATTTTGTTGTGAGCCCCCTTCATATATGTCTAACCCAGCAGATCGAAAATACCTGCAGGCGGGTCCTGAATCGGGAATGCCTCACGGGCATACCGAGCCGAATTATGCTCCCCGTCCTCGCAATAGCGGAACGGGCCAGTCGAAGACATCAACACCGACATGTGGTAATCCGCCTGGTCACGCCACCAGGACGCAAGAGACGTCGGGTCCTCACGTGCCGCCTCCCAGGACAACCACAACGCCGTCAAACGGCACACCGCTTCCGGGTGCTTCCACCACTGGGCGCACCAGAACGTCTCCCTGCTGTTGACCTTGCGGTTGATGACCTGTAGCAACCAGGAATGTACGAACTCGCCCGCATTCGGGAAAATCGTTGCAGGTTCCTGCTCCTGCTGAGCGTCTTCGTTCTCACTCATGGGTTATGCACCTCCATTTGCCAGCTGCTGTGCCGGGTCGTACTTGGCCAGTGACGCCTTCACTGCTGCAGAATCTGGGCCGGTGTACCACGGAATCGTCTGCACCATGGTTGCGGGCGCGCCGGATGCAAAGACCACCGCGCGGCCACGAGGTAGCGCTGCCAAGTCTGACACGTCTAGGATCTTGTCCTTACGGTCGTTATCGACGCTACGAGATGAACCCGATTGACGGGAATGAGAGACCGAAACATTGCTGTAGACGTAATCACCGATTAGCTGGCTCAACTCGCTCAGGAACTCAGTCTCGCTCACGCCGCCGCCGTAGACTTTAATATTTGCCGCACTCCAGAGCTTCCGCATGCCTTCACGGCCCCATACGACAACGCCCTGAGACCAGGACTGTAGAATCGTGCAGATGACGATTCCACGCGAGCCGTAATGGCTATAAAGGTTCGGAAGTTCCTTCCAGCGGCACACGTTCGCAGCCTCATCCAGCATCGCCACCATCGGCAAACGCAAACGTCCACCCAGCGCGACCGCCAGCTCTTCAGCAGCCTCAACCACCGCAACCGTCAAAGCAGTCACCAGCGGGCCAGCAGTACCAGCGCCTTCCTTCGACAGAAGGAACAGGGTATTGCGACCGCGCACGAAATCGCGGGCGTTAAATTCTTCGCGCTTCTCGCCCTCTTCCGGCGGGGTCACCCACTTGAGCACCGCCGCCGACGTCAGGCAGTTCGCCATCTGACGAGCCACACCGAACACGCCGCCGCGTTGTTTGTCAGGGGCCGAGATAATGCCGTCCACGTTCTGTGCAAGCTGCGTGTAACCGGCATCCTTGAGGATTCCGACCGCTTCGTCATCAGTCTCACGGGTGAGCCAGCGGTAAACCTTGGTGATGGGCTGACCGTCCTTAGCGGCCGCCAGCAAGAATGCCGCCAGCAGATCCTTCGCGGCAGAGTCGAAGAATGCGTCTGTGCGGGCGCCTTCCTCACGCGAACCAGAGGCGAAATGCTCCGCGAGGTTCTGCGCCTTCACCTCATCGGTCACATAGCTGAGCGGGTTCCACCACCAGGTTGCCGGGTGAGCAGCTACAGCCTGCGGGTCAAAGATCCACACGTCACCGACCTGCTCACGGACACCACGGGTAGCATCCACCACGTCACGCTTATTTGAGGTGACCAGCACCGCGCCGGGGGCGGCCAAGATGCCCGGGATAGCACGCGAGGTGGTCTTACCGGTGCGTGGGCCCCATATGTCCACGCACACGTTCTCCCAACCGGAATACAGCATCTGGCCCGAGAGGGTCTTGGCAATCGGAAGACCCGGCGAATCCACACCCAGACGGCGGGCATCCGCCAAAGCAGCCTTCTCACGCATGAACGCAATATCAGCGCCAGAGCCCATCATGGACCCTGCCTTATCCACGCGCGTCGAGGGGGTAGTGTTCGCCAGCTTGCGCCACCACAGGCCGACAGCACCGCCCAGTAGCAGAACCGCCACCGCGATAGAGACCACCGTGGAGGCCGCCGACCAGGGCGCGGTTCCACGAATCACGCCGATGATGGCAGCAACCGGGTTCCACACGGTAATGCTTTGGTGACTGATGGCGGCACCAACTGCGTAGCCGGAGTAGAAGATCATGCCGGCGATTAGAAGGAGGGCGATAATGCCCCAGATGACGAACGCTTCAGTGTTGAAGCCGCGCTTATGCGGAGTACTCATAGCCGTATCCTTCCGGGCTAGGAATCAGGTGTGCAGACTCAGCAGAGGGCTGAGTATCCTGCGGGGTGGGTGCCGGTGCTGTGTTCGTTGAGGAGAAACGTACCGGCGGCTGCTCAGGTTCCTGCTGCGCATAGGGCTCTGACAAGCCAGAATCCTGCACAGAAATACCGAAACCTTCATATACAGATTCCTGTATTTCTGTATTTCCATATGATTCGGTGCCAGCAGAAGACAAACCAACCAGCGCATTCGTCACCTCATTACCACTGGCCACATGCACAGAACCATCAGCATTACCCCAACGCTTATTAGTGTTGTTCATGTCGATTTCAACCTGAGTCAGACGCACCATCACACTAATACCCGGGCGTCCACCCACCTTCACCATGAACTTACCAACGCCGGGTGCCTGACGAGGCGCACCATGGGCCGAACGGTTCTGCGTAATACGCGACCACGAACCAGGATCAGCCCACGACACCAGACGTGCAGCCTCTGCCTGGCTGAGCGGCATCACACGACGTAGCTTCGCCATCTCAGACTGAGGCAACGCACCAGTAATCACCAGACCAGAACGCTCGACAAAGCCGCGGGCCTTCTCACGCTCAGACTCCGTCGCCAGCGCATCCAAGTCACTCATCGTGTGCGTAATCATCGCCTGACCCACACCATCACGACGATTCAGACGAGTCAGCGAGTCAATACGGTCCACCATATCCGCACCAGCACGCAATGCACGCCAGAGCTCATCGAGGACCACGAAATAGTTACGGCGCGGCGCCAGGCCCTCATCAGCCAGCGTGTGCGCAATCTCCACCGACGCAAACGTCGAAGACCAGCACGCCAAAAGTGCAGCAGCCTGCACGTCACGGTGAATATCAGAAATCTGGCTGATATCGAACACCGCCGGGCGGTCCATCGCCAAACGTGCCGTGGTGGGCTTGGAGAACATGTCACCGAAGCGGCCCTGACCATTCAAAGACATCAACGAGGACACCAACGCATCCGTCGCGTCCCTATAACGGGCCTCATCACCACGGTCCAGCGCCACATCCTGCAAAGCCTGCGGGCGAGACACAATCACATCCAGCAGATCCTGCACCACCGGCACACCCTCATGATGCTCTTCCAGAATCGTCAGAGCAGCATCCAGAATCGTCTCCTCATGCGGGGTGATATGGCCCTTACGCAGAATCGAAATCAACGCAGACAGCATCTGCAATTTGCGTGAATGGGCATCCACCATCAGACGCTCACGAGTCTTCGGGGGAAGAGAAGCAGCGATAGAGCTCAGCTCACCCGGATCCAGAATATTCAGGTGACCACGACCAGGGGCCAACTGAATGACCTGGCCACCCATCGAGGTAATTTCATCAACATAGTCAGGCTTGAGGTCACCAGGAATCAAGGGAATGATGCCGCGGCCATTCATACCCAACAGCATATGACGGACGAACGTGCTCTTACCGTAGCCTGGAAGACCCAAGACGAAGGCGGACGGGTTGTTAATAATGCCGTCCACAAACCACGCAATCGGGTCACAGCCAACCGGCGCGTTCGTATCAATGTCAATGCCCATTGGGGCGCCAGAGAACGGGGTGGACGAGCCAGCCGCAAACGGCCACAGACCGCAGACCTGGCGGGTCGAGCCACGCCACTCACGAGGAGACTCAAAAAGGTGCGAGGCACCGCCACCAGGAACCGTGTACCCGCGGGCGCGGCCATAAGTCCCCGACTGCGCATCAGCAGGCGGGACGAAGAGAGACTTGAGGGACGAGAAGAGGCCAGCTCGGCGCGGAGCTTCAGGCTGGTCAGCCGCAGCGGCGGTATAGGTGACGACTCGACGACGACGACTCATCAAAACCTCCATACAGAAAGACAGAAAAGCAGATATACAGAAATGTTGATTTGCAGAGACCTGGGAATCTGCATCCACAAATCCCCAGGTCTACGCAATATCACAGGGCTTACAGCGCCGACTTCACCGACTCCGGCAGAACCGTATGGCGACCCAGCACCACACCCAACGGCAACGTCGCAGCAAACACCGCATCATGAGCACCCCACGCACGGCGGAGCATAATGCGACTTGACGGAGCAAGCTCCTGCTCCACCACAGCCACAGCATCCACCATCTCTGCAGGGTCCTCAACCGTCGCACACACAGCCAGACCCACATAGCTCAAACCAGCGCCACGAGCCTCATCAGCCGCCGTCGCATTCGCTGCATCCAGCTCAGCAGACAGGCGAGCCGACCCGTTACGAGTCGAGGTCAATCGGGTGCGGGCAGTGTTCTGATCCTGCTCAACCATCGCCGCAGTCAACGCCGAATCCACCGGACGATACAGCAGGCTCACGCGCTTACGACCAATCATTGCGTGCGGCTCCAAAAGACGCACAAACACATTCGAGAACACGGCACCTCGCGGAGCCTCACTCATCGTCCAGCACACGGACACACCCGAATCATGCTTGTAATGGCTCCACTCAACCACCGCGGTGCTCGGACCAGCAGAGGACAGGTCAATTGTCAGCGGCTCACCAGCGTAGGCCGCCTGATCCAGCAAGCGAGCTGCAGCAGGGTCATACGCTGCGCGTACAATCTGACCAATCTCACCGGCAACCATCGGGGTAGCCACGCCAGCGCCGGTTGCTTCCAGGTGCGAGCACCAGAAAACAACCTTGGAGGAGAGGTCACGGAGCATCTCATCCGGGGTACGGCGACGCATACCCGCACGAGCTGCAGCGGAGAAGCTCAGAGTCACCCACGCACAAGTCTCAGACACACCGCTAGGGTAGGTCTGAGCGGCTTCCGCCAGCATCTGCGAAGCAATCGGCGAGGCGGTATCAGACATGGACGACTCAATCTCACGACGTAGGCGAATGCCGGAACCGGGGGAAGTTTCCACCGTCACCGATGCACCCACTAGGCCGACCTCACGGCCCAGCTCAGCGAGAAAGCCGCCCCAGTTCGCGACCCACTGGTCAACATCAGCCTGGTCGACCATGGCTGCACCGTCCGGCTCAACCGCCATCGAGACCGAGTAGATGTTAACGGCAGGCAGGTGAATCAGTGCGAAAGGACGCCCCACGCTGTCGGTACCCTCATAGGTGACTGCTGAGGATGCGACACCTGGCAGGCGGAACTCATTCGTGGGGGTCGCCCCGAGCGGACCCGAGCGGAAGATATTGAGCTTCCGGAATTTTGCGAGCATGAAAATTAGCCTTTCAGCGATGCGTTCCATCAAGGTCATGCCGTGCTTGTCCTTCAGAGCGAAGGAGCCCAGGAAAAGCGCGAGGATAGCGCCGATGATGAGGCCGGGGATAATACCAGCCAGACGCATGACGAAGATGGTGATGATGATAGCGACAAACAGCAGGACAGTGGCAAGACCTGAAAGCCTACCAATACCGGCACGCTGAGGCAGCCTCCAGTTACCGTACGTGGGCTCTGTGTAATCGGTATTAAGCGCCATCGGTTACCTCTTTTCCTGCTTCTTATTCGGGCGAGGAGCTGAGCCACTATCATCATGCGAAGGAGCGGGCGTCCGTGAGCCAGAACCACGGCCGCGAGAACCACGAAGTGGCGGTAGCAGGCCGCCTCCACCCTTGGATTCCTTTGGGGCAGGAGGTGCCTGCTCACCAGCAGCATCATGCACCGCTGATTGCAGAGCGTGCGCGCCTTCCTTACTCTTCTTCGCGGCTGCTCCAACAGCCATCAGAGCTAGACCTGCTCCACCGGTAGCAGCGCCAGCAGCGGCCGCGCCTGCACCCTTAGCAGCGGCTGCACCAGTAGCGGCACCGCCGCCACCTGCACCGGATGCACCAGCACCAGCAGCTCCACCACCTGCACCGCCACCACGGGCAGCCATACGAGAACCAAAGTTAACCGCACCAGATGCGGCACCGCCGACAACAGCACCGGCAAACATAGAACCGCCCGCTGAGACTGCACCGACTGCGGGCACAATGAGACGCATCATAGCCGGCAGAGCCAACAGCGACGCGACCATCAGCACAATACCGGAGCAGAAATAGACAATGCGCTGGCCAAGGTCACCGTTAGTAGATCCGAAGGTGCCAAAAATCTTAAACGCGGCCGCGTAGATCAACGAGGCAACGGGCTTATAGGCGATGAACGCGATGAGCCATGCGGTGTGCTTCTGCGACCATTGCTTACCCCACTGGGTATTAGTGGCGGAGTAGGCCATAGGTAGGGTACCGACGAGGATGATGGCCATAGCCGAGCGGATAATCAGCAGACCAATCTGGATCACAGAGATGAGGATGGCGATAATACCGACCACGATAATGAAGATGGCCAGGCCGGGTCCAATGGTCACGGTAGCGAACGCTGTGAGAGCCATAAGACCTGCCAGGGCGGCGCCAAATTCTGAGCCGGTCGACTGGTCAATGACCCACGCCGAGAACTCGTCGCCGGCGTGGAGGAGCATGGTGATAGCTGAGACGCTGGCGGCGCTAACCAAGATGTATTTCAGCAGTGATGCGAGCAGGTCTGTGAGTGGCTGGCCCTTGCGGTTCCATATCATCTGCCCTGCAGCATAGAAGACGCTGATCATCATGAGCACACCGACGTACCAGAGGGTGGTATCGCGCATGAAGGTTACAGCATTGTCGGGGCCTTCCAGAGGGACAGATGGGGTGTGCACCCAGAAGGAGCCTAGGCCCTTGGCTGTCTCGCCAATGGCGTCCAGGATGCCGTGGTAGAGAGTGTTAAGAAATCCCTCTGAGGCTGCACAGACACCGTCCAACATTTGGCAATTTGCATTGACGTCGTCCTTACCGGCCATTAAGAGCCCCAGGTGATAAAGGGTGCGGTGTCATCCACATTCGTGAAGGAGGGCAAGGTAGAGGGAACCCAGAAGCGCCAATCGCCGTCGTGCCACTCCATCACAATATCCGTAGAGCGGTAGGTACCCGAGGGTACCTTGATGAGGATACGGATAGTCGCACGCTCAGGAGTGTAGGAGATATACCTGTATCCCACAACCGGCACAGTAGTGGTCGACTTGCTGGTACGGCTCTCTCGCGCAGATTCTGCACCCGGACCGATTACAGTCGGCATGTAGGCTTCCGGTGCCTCGTTCACCTGAATGTATGCCCACATAGCAGCATACAGCGCACCCTCAGCAGAGTGCTCAAAGCAGGAGCGGATCGGTGAGTTTGCCATGGGACCGGCAGTCTTCGATACAGGGCCAATCCAGCCTGAATCGGTGGTCACCCACTTAGTGCCCTTCGGGGCAGCATCCATTACCGAATCATCATCCGACGCACCAGCACCACAGGAGCCCGCCGCCACCGACGAGGTAGCACGGTTCAGCTGCTGCTCAGTACCAGCCGAAGCACCGGAACCGCCCGAAGCTGACGAGCCTGAGCCGCCACGCGGAATCAGCACAATCAGCAGCAGTACCAGTAACACGCCAACACCGGCGATAACGCCGATACCCCAGCGGGGGATGGTCACGCCCGAGGACTTTTTCTCCATGATGTCTCTCCATGTCTCTTAACCCCGGATTTCGGGGTACACCAGTAGCCCTACCCCAGCGCGGGGGAGAGCTTGAGTGAGTGATAGTGAGGGGGTTATCAGAGGCCCTAGAGACGGGCTTCCTAAAATTTTTGGTGGGTTAAATGGGCCACGGGGTGCATATTATGCACCCCGTGCAGGGCTTTTAGCCCATGAACATACCGACAATACCGGACGCTGCGGACGCCAGGACACAGGCAGCACAAGTCCAGCCGAGGGCTGCGGCGTGCTCGCCACCCTGACCGCGACGGTTGTTAAGCGCCATCGCGCCAGCAGTCGCCAGTACACCAATAACCGCTAGAGCGAAAACAATCCATGCAATCCACTTAACGATGGTAATCACGCCGTCAGAGCCGGGAGGCGGCTCACCAGCACCCGGCTCAATGGGACCAGCTAACACAGCGGCATTCAGGAAAAAGGAATTTGCAGCAGCGAGCATCTCGCGCCTCCTCGTGGTTGTAGTGTGTGTAACCCCCAGCATTGGGGGCAAAAATTTATTACCGGTATCAGCGATTACCATAGCACACGCACCTGATGCACGTGCCACGCATTGTCACTAGTTCACCGTGTAGAGCCTCATGCGTCGACACCATGTGCCGCAGCTAGCGACGAGTAGCGGACCCACTCACCGCTAGTGTCCACACCATCCAGGCGCGACAGCTCAGTGAGGCGGGCACGCACAGCACGCCAGCACGACTCAGCCAGAGTTGAGTCAGTGTCTGCGGACTTCAGCTCGATAGCGCAGTCACGGCAGACCAGACCGGTCACGTCCTGCCCATGGACAGGGCACGATGCCACAGGCAGGACGGGACGGCCCGAGCTTAGAGGAGCCGCGCCCTGACCGGGCGCAGCAGAGGCGGCAGAACCCTGCACAGCAGGGACTACCGGAGCCGCGGTGCCGGTCAGCAGAGCAGGCTCACGCACGATCGCGGTGGTCACTAGTGCCTGGGCATTACCGACAGAGGTGGCGCGGCTCAGCACCGTGTCGATAGCCGCACGCAGGGCGCCGTCAGAGACCGCATTGGTCGGAAGACCGGCGGCCGCTAGGGCGGCGCGTAGTTCGCTGAGGTCAAGGCCTGCGTGAGCCGGGATCGGGACGATTTCGGGCGCGGAGGGCGCTTGCGGAGGGGTAGGCTTCTGCTCATGAACAGGGGTAGCAGCGGGGGCGGTTTTAGCACCTTGGCGGCGGCTCCAGGCCATGAGCTTGCGGTGTTCGGGGCTGATGGGTGAGAGCAGGATTCCGCTGTTGCCCCCCCTGCTACCGAAACCGTATTCGGAGACATAGATGCTGTAGTCGAAATTCTCGCCAAGCGGAGAGAAATACTCACGGGCGGCCACCGCGAGGGCGGCGCGGAACTGGCTGCGGAACTTGGTCGTTTGGGTTGCGGCGCTGCCGAATTGGCCCTTCGGACTGTCCCAGGGGATGCGGGTCTCGCGGCGCACGCGGCTCATGCGACCTGCCAGCCACCAGAAGACGTCACCGGCTAATGCTTGGTGAGGATTTTCTTTGATGATCTTGCGCCAGGAGTCACGGAGGACCAGCATGGCACCGTGGACCGGTGAGGGGGTTGCCGCGATGCGCTCATAGAATTCTTGGGACAGGCGAATGACGCTTTGATGCTTATCGTCCAGCAAGCCGTCACGGTTGAAGAAGAGCTTTTCGCTAGAGCCGACGAGGTAAGACTGAGATGTGGAGACGTTGGTTCCGTCAGGCAGGGTGCCCTGGTGGGAGATGTGAATGGTCATCTTCAGCAGAGCGCGGAGCTGCTTCTGAACCGCCTGGAGATTGTCTTTGG
The DNA here is from genome assembly GCF_001814485.1 of Rothia sp. HMSC066G07. Classification (NCBI taxonomy): domain Bacteria; kingdom Bacillati; phylum Actinomycetota; class Actinomycetes; order Micrococcales; family Micrococcaceae; genus Rothia; species Rothia sp. HMSC066G07. The sequence continues at coordinate 13,301 of NZ_KV816915.1, forward strand.
AGGTTTCAATTCCAACGTCGCTTAGGAGGCCTCGCCAGGTGTCCGAGATTTTGATGACGGGAGATTGGGTAGCTAGCGCCGTAGTAGTCAGGTAAATCAGAATTTCGCGGGCAATGCGGCCGGAGGGCAGATGCTGCTGAGTGACACCGTTGTTGTCTTTGTAGGGTGTTGCAGCCAAAGTGACGGTAATGTCGCCGTCGGTGCGTTCCCAGAGAATTTCCTTTGTTGCCATGAGGGGCAGCTGGTAGTTGACGAAAATCCAGGGAATCGCAACGGTGGTGAAGTCGTTGATGGCCAGGGATGTAGTGTTCTGGCGGTGTTGGAGGGTGCCGCCGGTGGGGGCGGTGTGGTCAGCGAGGATGTCGCTGAGAGTCATGCCAGCGTCGGTGCTGGCGGGGACGGTCCGGGTGGACTGAGGGTGCGCGGGTGCGCTAGAATTGGTCATTGCGATGCCTAACTGGTATAGGTGTTGCCACGGCCCCGGACGCTTCAACGTCGCGGGGTCATTTTTTGTATCTGCACTCACACTAGACCCTGGCTGGATAGCCTGTCAAGCGGGTTGGTGATTTTTTGTCGTCGTCGTCATCAATTAGTTTTCCACAGGCTTGGGTCCTCTCGCGCGTACGCGGATGACGATAGGTTAACTTATAGGTACTTATAGGGGCACATTTTTTGAACACCGATTCTGCCCATATAAATACTGGGCAAACCGGGGTTTTCCACAGGGGTGCTAACGTTCCAGTTCATCACGCTAACGTT
>NZ_KV816916.1:0-5548 GCF_001814485.1 Rothia sp. HMSC066G07
TTATCCAAAAACCATACAGTGAACGCAAACAACAAACAACTCTCTTGAAAAGTAAGCCTTCGGCCTATTAGTACCAGTCAACTCCACGAGTCTTCAGTCCCCGCTTCCATACCCGGCCTATCAACCTCATCATCTATAAGGAGCCTCACACACCAAAAGTGCCAGGAAATCTCATCTCGAAACAGGCTTCCCGCTTAGATGCTTTCAGCGGTTATCCCTCCCGAACGTAGCCAATCAGCCATGCACCTGGCGGTACAACTGACATACCAGAGGTTCGTCCGTCCCGGTCCTCTCGTACTAAGGACAGCCTTTCTCAAATTTCCAACGCGCGCAGCGGATAGGGACCGAACTGTCTCACGACGTTCTGAACCCAGCTCGCGTACCGCTTTAATGGGCGAACAGCCCAACCCTTGGGACCGACTCCAGCCCCAGGATGCGACGAGCCGACATCGAGGTGCCAAACCATGCCGTCGATATGGACTCTTGGGCAAGATCAGCCTGTTATCCCCGAGGTACCTTTTATCCGTTGAGCGACGGCCGTTCCACAACGTACCGCCGGATCACTAGTCCCGACTTTCGTCCCTGCTCGACCTGCCAGTCTCACAGTCAAGCTCCCTTGTGCACTTACACTCAACACCTGATTGCCAACCAGGCTGAGGGAACCTTTGGGCGCCTCCGTTACACTTTAGGAGGCAACCGCCCCAGTTAAACTACCCATCAGGCACTGTCCCTGAACCAGATCATGGCCCGAAGTTAGACATCCAGATTGACCAGAGTGGTATTTCAACAACGACTCCACACAAACTAGCGTCCATGCTTCACAGTCTCCCACCTATCCTACACAAGCCAAACCAAACACCAATACCAAACTATAGTAAAGGTCACGGGGTCTTTCCGTCCTGCTGCGCGAAACGAGCATCTTTACTCGTACTGCAATTTCGCCGAGTTCATGGTTGAGACAGTAGGGAAGTCGTTACTCCATTCGTGCAGGTCGGAACTTACCCGACAAGGAATTTCGCTACCTTAGGATGGTTATAGTTACCACCGCCGTTTACTGGGGCTTAAATTCTCAGCTTCGCCCAAAAAAGGCTAACCAATCCTCTTAACCTTCCAGCACCGGGCAGGAGTCAGTCCGTATACATCGTCTTACGACTTCGCACGGACCTGTGTTTTTGATAAACAGTCGCTTCCCCCTGGTCTCTGCGACCCATACACGCTCCAGGCAGCAAGTGCCCATCACGCTCAAGGTCCCCCTTCTCCCGAAGTTACGGGGGCATTTTGCCGAGTTCCTTAACCATGATTCTCTCGATCGCCTTAGTATTCTCTACCTGATCACCTGTGTCGGTTTAGGGTACGGGCGGCTAAAACCTCACGCCGATGCTTTTCTCGGCAGCATAGGATCACCAAATCCCCCAAAAACGGGGTCCCATCACGTCTCAGGCACACAGCCGGCGCATTTAACAACCGACAACCCTACACGCTTAGACCACGACAACCATCGCGTGGCTTGGCTACCTTCCTGCGTCACACCTGTTAACACGTTTACCTCCAAAGATCGGGTCCCACAACCCACACAACACACAAACAAAAGCCTGCACATCATGCTTCGCATGGTTAGCATCACAATATCAGTATGGGCGGTTTTTCACCGGTACGGGAATATCAACCCGTTATCCATCGACTACGCCTGTCGGCCTCGCCTTAGGCCCCGACTAACCCAGGGCAGATTAACTTGACCCTGGAACCCTTGATCATCCGGCGGATGAGTTTCTCACTCATCTTTCGCTACTCATGCCTGCATTCTCACTCGCATAGCCTCCACCACTGGTTTACACCGCAGCTTCAACGGCCACACGACGCTCCCCTACCCAACAACCAAAAAGATCATTGCCACAACTTCGGCGGTGTACTTGAGCCCCGCTACATTATCGGCGCAGAATCACTTGACCAGTGAGCTGTTACGCACTCTTTCAAGGATGGCTGCTTCTAAGCCAACCTCCTGGTTGTCTAAGCAACTCCACATCCTTTCCCACTTAGCACACGCTTAGGGGCCTTAGTTGGTGGTCTGGGCTGTTTCCCTCTCGACAATGAAGCTTATCCCCCACTGTCTCACTGCTACGCTCTCACTTACCGGCATTCGGAGTTTAGCTGACGTCAGTAACCCGTGAAGGCCCATCGGCCATCCAGTAGCTCTACCTCCGGCAAGAAACACGTAACGCTGCACCTAAATGCATTTCGGGGAGAACCAGCTATCACAGAGTTTGATTGGCCTTTCACCCCTATCCACAGCTCATCCCCTCCATTTTCAACTGAAGTGGGTTCGGTCCTCCACGACGTCTTACCGTCGCTTCAACCTGGCCATGGATAGATCACTCCGCTTCGGGTCTAGGTCATGCCACTCAAACGCCCTATTCAGACTCGCTTTCGCTACGGATACCCCACACGGGTTAACCTCGCGACATAACACTAACTCGCAGGCTCATTCTTCAAAAGGCACGCTGTCACCCCAAAAGGCTCCAACGGCTTGTAAGCACACGGTTTCAGGTACTATTTCACTCCCCTCCCGGGGTACTTTTCACCATTCCCTCACGGTACTGATTCACTATCGGTCATTAAGAAGTATTTAGACTTACCAGGTGGTCCTGGCAGATTCACACGAGATTCCACGAGCCCCGTGCTACTCGGGTGGCCACACCACGGACAGAACAATTTCGATTACGGGACTCTCACCCTCTACGGCCGACCATTCCAAGTCGTTCACCTACCATCCTGAACATCATGCCGGCAGCCAGTTAGAACTGCCACTGTGACTCCCACAACCCCCATGATGCAACGCCTAACCGCTATCACACACCACAGGTTTAGTCTCTTCCGCTTTCGCTCGCCACTACTCACAGAATCATTACTTTATTTTCTCTTCCTGCGGGTACTGAGATGTTTCACTTCCCCGCGTTCCCCCCAACCAGCCTATACATTCAGCTGGCGGTAACTCACCATGAAGATGAGCCAGGTTTCCCCATTCGGAAATCCTCGGATCAACGCCCAGTTATCGGCTCCCCGAGGCTTATCGCAGATTCACACGTCCTTCATCGGCTCTTAATGCCAAGGCATCCACCGTGTGCCCTTAATAACTTACACACAATCAAGAAAAATAAGAATCTAAAATCAACAATCAAACCAACACCAAAGCATTGATTCAACGCAAATTCCAGAAGATGCTCGCGTCCACTATATAGTTCTCAAACAACAACCCACAACACAACAACAACACAAACAAAAACACTTGCATCATCACCATGCCAGGCAAACAAAGGAACAACACACACGTGTTACCCCAAAACCCAACAATGCGCCTCATCCAACCCAAAACCAACATTCCACCCATGAGCAAAACCACCCACCCGACACTCGCGGGTAGCATGGCCAACTAAATGTGCTCCTTAGAAAGGAGGTGATCCAGCCGCACCTTCCGGTACGGCTACCTTGTTACGACTTAGTCCCAATCGCCAATCCCACCTTAGACGGCTCCCTCCCAAAAGGGTTAGGCCACCGGCTTTGGGTGTTACCAACTTTCGTGACTTGACGGGCGGTGTGTACAAGGCCCGGGAACGTATTCACCGCAGCGTTGCTGATCTGCGATTACTAGCGACTCCGACTTCATGGGGTCGAGTTGCAGACCCCAATCCGAACTGAGACCGGCTTTTAGGGATTAGCTCCACCTCACAGTATCGCAACCCTCTGTACCGGCCATTGTAGCATGCGTGAAGCCCAAGACATAAGGGGCATGATGATTTGACGTCATCCCCACCTTCCTCCGAGTTGACCCCGGCAGTCTCCTATGAGTCCCCACCATAACGTGCTGGCAACATAGAACGAGGGTTGCGCTCGTTGCGGGACTTAACCCAACATCTCACGACACGAGCTGACGACAACCATGCACCACCTGTATACCAGCCCCGAAGGGAAACACCATCTCTGATGCGGTCCAGTATATGTCAAGCCTTGGTAAGGTTCTTCGCGTTGCATCGAATTAATCCGCATGCTCCGCCGCTTGTGCGGGCCCCCGTCAATTTCTTTGAGTTTTAGCCTTGCGGCCGTACTCCCCAGGCGGGGCACTTAATGCGTTAGCTACGGCGCGGAAAACGTGGAATGTCCCCCACACCTAGTGCCCAACGTTTACGGCATGGACTACCAGGGTATCTAATCCTGTTCGCTCCCCATGCTTTCGCTTCTCAGCGTCAGTTACAGCCCAGAGACCTGCCTTCGCCATCGGTGTTCCTCCTGATATCTGCGCATTCCACCGCTACACCAGGAATTCCAGTCTCCCCTACTGCACTCTAGTCTGCCCGTACCCACTGCAATACACGGAGTTAAGCCCCGGCCTTTCACAGCAGACGCGACAAACCGCCTACAAGCTCTTTACGCCCAATAATTCCGGACAACGCTCGCGCCCTACGTATTACCGCGGCTGCTGGCACGTAGTTAGCCGGCGCTTTCTCTGCAGGTACCGTCAATCTCTCTTCTTCCCTGCTAACAGAGGTTTACAACCCGAAGGCCGTCATCCCTCACGCGGCGTCGCTGCATCAGGCTTGCGCCCATTGTGCAATATTCCCCACTGCTGCCTCCCGTAGGAGTCTGGGCCGTGTCTCAGTCCCAGTGTGGCCGGTCACCCTCTCAGGCCGGCTACCCGTCGTCGCCTTGGTGAGCCGTTACCTCACCAACAAGCTGATAGGCCGTGAGCCCATCTATAACCACTACATAACGCTTTCCACCAACACCCCATGCGGAGATTGGTCGTATCCGGTATTAGACCCAGTTTCCCGGGCTTATCCCAGAGTTAAAGGTAGGTTACTCACGTATTACTCACCCGTTCGCCACTAATCCACCTAGCAAGCTAGGCTTCATCGTTCGACTTGCATGTGTTAAGCACGCCGCCAGCGTTCGTCCTGAGCCAGAATCAAACTCTCCGTTGAAAAAATAGAAAAGCTTGATAATCTGATCTCAAACAGCGAATCACACACGGGGGTGCGTGACTCAAGCTGACTAAATTTGAAACCATTTGATGATTATCAAATATCAATAAATATTTGGTATTAGTTTCAGTTTCCATCACCATTTATTTGGTGATTTTATTGAACAAAGCACACTATTGAGTTCTCAAGCAACACACCGATTCAACACCTCAACCCCTTCATTCGAAGGAAGCCTTACCGTTGAACGGTCATTCATGTTATTTTCATTGTTACCGCGTTCCCGCGGCAACTCAATCAACTATACCAGCGTTTCGTTTGCCATGCAAATCCGTTTTCCGTGATTCACACCACAATGTTTCTTCCCTAAACTCCTCCACCATCACCAACCGGCAACCTGAGATTCTTCTAAGCAAGAAACCAAAACACTATACAATTGAAAGACAGTCAAACCGCTTCTGACTAGGAGAAACACCGAAGAAAACTCTTCGTTTTTTCCTCCTCGCCGCGGCGACTCATACAACTATACAGATGCCGAAATGGGTCTGCAACCCGAAAATGGGTGAAGTGGGACACAA
>NZ_KV816917.1:0-20364 GCF_001814485.1 Rothia sp. HMSC066G07
AACCCGAAAATGGGTGAAGTGGGACACAAAAAGGACCTTGAAAGGGTCTCAAACACCCTCACAAACACCAAACTACCTAGTCAGTGCGTTTTATGGGTGCTAAAAAATCTTTAAAAAACTTCCAAAAAACCTTATAAACGCAGAAGAAACCACTCAAACCCTCACAGAATGCCCTCTAGAACCCCCTCCGCAGCCCCTATTCCCATACCCTGCGCTTGATTCCTAACCCTGCACGATTCCTAACTCTGCATTTGGGTACCCATACCTATAGATGCGAAAAAGCCCCTCCCCTTCCATCCTGTAATGAATAGAAGAAGAGGGGTGCAGCTACAGAGTGCTGAGCTGATTAGTACTGGGGAGGCGCCTCATTCGCCATATTGTTGAAGCGCGAATACTTACCGCTAAACGCCAACGGGATAGTACGAGTCGGACCACCACGGTGCTTAGCAATAATCATGTCCGCCTCACCCACGCGTTCACTATCCGGGTTATACATATCCTCACGATGCAGCAGAATCACCATATCCGCATCCTGCTCAATAGAACCCGACTCACGCAGATCCGAAACCATCGGACGCTTATCAGTACGCTGCTCCGAACCACGGTTCAGCTGAGACAGCGCAATCACCGGAACATCCAGCTCCTTAGCCAACAGCTTCAGGCTACGAGAAAACTCCGAAACCTCCTGCTGACGCGACTCAACCTTCTTACCCGAACTCATCAGCTGCAGGTAGTCCAGCACCACAAGCTTCAAATCATTACGCTGCTTGAGGCGACGGCACTTCGCGCGAATCTCCATCAGAGTCATATTCGGCGAATCATCAATAAAGAGAGGCGCAGAATCAATACGACCCTGCAGAGTCGCCAAGTTCGTCCAACCCTCAGTATCCAGGTCGCCCTTCTTCAGACGACCCATCGAAATCTTGCCCTCCGCAGAGAGAATACGCATCGCCAACTCAGTACGACTCATCTCCAGCGAGAAAAACACAGTCGTCATCTGATGATGAATAGACGCAGAACGAGCAATATCAAGAGCCAAAGTCGACTTACCCACACCCGGACGAGCCGCAATAACAATCATCTGGCCACCGTGCAGACCACCGGTCAGCTCATCAAACTCAATAAAGTCAGTCGGCACACCGTACACGCCATCGGGGCGGTTCGAGTTCGCATCAATCTCATTGATGGTCTCCTCCAACGCCTCAGAGAAAGACACATAATCTTCCTTCGCGTTACCATCAGTCACCGCATAAATCTCAGCCTGCGCCTGATCCACCAAAGTATCGACCTCAGTCTCATTGGCGTAACCCAGCTGAGCGATCTTCGTACCCGCCTCAATCAGGCGGCGCATAATCGCGTGCTCCTTAACAATCTCAGCGTAATACTGAGCGTTAGCAGCAGTCGGAACCGACGCAATCAGCGTATGAATATAGGCCGCGCCGCCCACACGAGTCAGCTCACCGCGCTTCTTCAGCTCATCAGCAACCGTAATCGCATCCGCAGGGCTACCGTGACCGTAAAGAGAAAGAATCGCCTCATAAATCGTCTCGTGCGCCGGCTTATAGAAATCAGACGCACGCAGGCTCTCAACCACATCCGCAATAGCGTCCTTTGACAGCAGCATGCCACCGAGCACCGACTGCTCAGCCACATCATCATGAGGCATAGTGCGGGAACCATAATCAATGGCAGTTTCAGACATGCTTATCCTCGCGTTTCAATCCGGTATCTACGACGTTCCAGAAACAATTTCTGTAGAACTCCTATGCTAGTTTCTCACGAAGGCACACGCGAAACATATACACGCCTAATGGGCAGCGCGCAGATAATCCTCAATCTTCTCAACGGCGAGCGCCGCCCCATCCATGGTGCGCATTGCCTCACCCAGCTGCCGCGCCCTAGCGCGCATGCCCTCATCTCTGAGCAGACGGCCCAGAATATCGCGCACATTGCCGCGGCGCACATCATTCTTCGTAAAACGCAGGGCGTTACCGTAGCGCACGCACTCCTCAATATTCCAGCTTTGCTCCGCCTGCATCGCAATACCGGCAAACGGTACACCCGCCAGGCACGCCGTCTGCACCGTTCCCTCACCGCCGTGGGTCATCGAGGCGTCAATATGACCGGCAAGCAGATGAGCCGGAACGGTCCCCGCAAAGTGGATGTTATCGCCCAGTAGGCTGGTTTCTGCGTCCGGCAGCGGCACCCCGCCGCCGACCAGCACATCCACCGGAGCAGCTGACAGCTGCCGTAGCACCTGCGCCAAAATATCTGCAGACCCTGAGGAACCCATTCCCACGTAGACCAGTGGCCGCTCTCTCGGTTCGAGAACAATCTGCGGTAGCTCACCGGGCGCGCGGTAATAGATAGGACCCACACTAACGTCGGGCTCTACCAATGAGTCCCCGCGTAGCTGCGTAAACAGAGAGCAGATAAGGTTCACATCGGCGCTGAGCATATCGACGGTACGGCGAGGAAGCGTGAGCCCATGCTCACGCGCCACACGCGTAAAAGAAGCTGGCTTATACGAAAACACCCGCGCCACAGCCCGCAACCATCCCGGCGCCGCGAGCTCGCTGGCTGCAGGCTTCTTCGAAAAATACGTCGACGAGTACGCATACGGGCGCGCATAGAAAATGGGGACACCGGCAATACGCGCAGACAGCAACATCGTCAGGTTAGAACCGATCACCACAGCATCCGCGCTAAAGTCACGGATAGCCGCAAGCTCAGCGGCAACCCTTCGACGCACCATGCCGGTCGTAAAAGGGTGCCGCACTCCCCTGCCCTGATCCAGCGCCATAATCTGCTCAGCCTCAGCATCGCTCATAATCGGTTCGCGAAGATGCACGGGCAACCCCGCGTTTTCCAGCAGTCCCAGGTATTTAGGGGAATACACGTGGAATAAGACCGTATGGCCTCGCTCCTGAGCTGCACGCGCTATCTCGATACAGCGCGTGGTTTCACCCATATTGAAGCTTTCAGGCGAGAAAAGAATACGGCTCATAACATTCTCCGGCAGGCGTACACGTGACTGAGCCGAGTCTGTGCGGCTCATAACCTCACCAGCGTAAAACGGAGCCCCAGTATTCCACCGCATAACGAGGAATACTAAGGCTCCGTTTCGCTGTATACGCTTCTCTTACTTCTTGCGCAGAATCATGCCAATAGCGCCAATATGGTCGGCGTGGCGGCGGAACACGCCGCGCATACCCAGCACACGCTCACGAATCTGCGGCTTACGTGCCAGATTGAACGCAATCTTCGCAACGCCTGCGGGGCCCTCATCAGCCAGCAGACGCTTCGGCTCCAGCAGGGCCATATCGGTCTGGTACACATCCAGCACCTCAAAGCCAGCCTCTTCCGCCAGAGCAGTCCACTCGGCAACGGTCAGCGGGCGGGCATTCACGCGGATAGTGCGCGCCAAATCCTTCTGAATCTCTTCCTTCAACTCGGGGCGCAGATAATCGGGAACCAGCGACATCTCATGAATAGCGTAGTGGCCCCCCGGACGCAGCAGACGAGCCGCCTCACGCATAATCTCCAGCTTGTGCTTATCGGTCTGCATGGTCAGCATCGCCTCGCCCACCACGGCGTCGTAGCTTTCCGAGGGCAGACCGGTCTCCTGGGCGCTAGCGTTCACCACACGGTAGTTCGGCTTAGTCGATGCGCCAATACGCTCGGTCACAATTTCAGCAGCCTTGGGATCAAGATCCACACCGGTGTAGCTCTTGGGGGAACGCTTCACAATCTCCAGTGCGGTAATACCCAGGCCCGGCGCAAACTCCACGACGTCAATGTCGCCACCCAGAGCGCGACCCAGCAACCAGTTGGTGGTCTCGCGGCCGCCGGGGCGCAAAACCTTTTTGCCCAGCTGAGCCAGAAGCCAGTGACCGGCAGCCTTTTCAGCGGGGCGGTCGGTACCGGGAACGGAAGGGGTCTTAGACACGGAAGACAACTCCTAAATACTTGTATTTAATATGCAAAATTTATCTTTCCCAATTCTAGACCCGCCACCCCAAGAAAGGAAATGTGACGTTATATAGAAGTGTGGTTGCCCTTTGTTACAGCATGCCGCAACACCACTACAGCCATCCTTGCCACACACCCTAGAGATTAAACAGAAACTGGAGCTGAACCTCTCGGTCCAACCCCAGTCTCATCACACACACATACATACGAAAATCAGAGCCACTTCCGCAAGGAAAGTCCAACTTTCTGATGGTCCTCTCGAACCATCTATATAAAGTATTACGCGTAAACCTTTATTCCCTGTAGGTTAAAGCTGTAAGAAAGCTGGGAATAGATTTTTCTTCAAAATCGGGGTGCGGCACCCCGGATTTCACACGGAAACTACACGTCGCGTTAAAAAGAAGAAAGGCAAGGCGCTTTTGCCTTGCCATCCTTCTTTCGCTAGCGGGCGACCCCGCTACACGAAACACACACATTCACATCGCAGTCCTCTCGAACCAACACTTATAGTAAACACCCCCAACCTTATGGGAGGATTGAATTTCGCTGGAAACAAGCTGGGAGAAAACCAACAGAACCCTGAGAGCTTTGATATTGTGCAGTTTGCGGACTCTAAACCGGGCTAATAAGCCGCCATATACAGACCCAGCAGCACCAACGGGTTAGCCACTACAGAAATAACCGCCAAGCAAATATTAGCCACGCGGTACTGACGGAACTTCACCAGACCCACCAGCGCGCACACCAGCGCAACACTGGATGCAAGGCCGCCAACCACCAGCAAAAGAAGCAAAAGAGCAGTAGCGACATTAGCGTCCGCAAATGGGATAACCGCTAGAGCGCACAGCAGCAAATTGACGCACTCCAACACCACACCTGTGGACAGAAGCTGAGCGCTAGAAGACAAACGTGAAAAAGATCGAGCCATGTCTACCAGTCTACGGGGTCTATTAGTCTACGGGGCGCACAGAGAATGTCGAATGTGCAGACCGGCCTGGGATGTCCTGAGAGTCTCGAGGCACTTCCTATATAGAGGCAGAAAGAGGTAGTCCTTCAAAAATCCCCCACATAAGGGGCGGGAATATCTACGCAATCAGCACGATAAACGAGAAAAACCGCGATGTTTCACATGAAACATCGCGGTTTTCTGCACCTAAAACGCACCCCGAAGAGTGCCTAAAAGGGTAAAGCAAACGGGGTGCCCCTCACGAAGAGGGACACCCCGTCCGACACTCAACGCCGCAGCATCAAAGCACCAGCGTCGAATATCTAAAAATCTACTTACGCAGCAGCAACGACGTCCAGGACAACGTTAGCAACAACGTCAGCGTGCAGGCGGACAGTCACCTTGTACTCACCGGTGCGCTTGATAGCGGAACCCAGGTGGATGGTGCGCTTGTCAACGGAGCCAATGCCAGCAGCCTCAATAGCCTCAGCAATAGCCTCAGCCTTGACGGTACCGAACAGGCGGCCGTCAGCGCCAGCCTTGTGTGCAACGACAACCGGCTTAGCAGCCAGGGACGCAGCAATTGCCTGAGCCTCTTCCAGAGAAGCCTTAGCACGAGCCGCACGAGCGGCGCGGATGGACTCAACCTGCTTCTCGCCACCCTGGGTCCAGGTCACGGCGAAGCCGCGGGGCAGCAGGTAGTTACGTGCGTAACCGTCCTTAACGGTGACAACATCGCCAGCTGCACCGAGGCCGGAAACTTCCTGAGTCAGAATGATCTTAGCCATGTTACTGTCTCTCCTTCTCTTTAGCGGCCAGCGCCGGAGTAGGGCAGCAGTGCAACTTCGCGGGCGTTCTTAATAGCCTGAGCGATCTTGCGCTGCTCCTGAACGGTCACGCCAGTCACGCGGCGAGCGCGGATCTTGCCGCGGTCGGAGATGAACTTGCGCAGAAGTGCGACGTCCTTGTAGTCGATAACGGTGACGTCAGCAGCCTTAAGGGGGTTCTGCTTGGGTTTGGGCTTACGGATTTCAGCCTTAGCCATCGTGGTGCTCCTTAGAGTTGGGAGCCCGCGGCGGATAACCGCGGGATGGATTGATAAATTACTATTCGGAAAACGAAACCGGCTTAGAACGGAGGTTCGTCGTCGGCGCCGCTACCCCAGTCATAGTTACCACCAGACTGAGAACTCCACGGATCAGCAGCAGGAGCTGCGGGGGCCGCCGGAGCAGCCGGAGCGGAGTAGCCAGACTGGCCAGAGTAACCATTACCCTGAGCAGCGGCAAAATTGTTCTGCTGAGGAGCGGAGAAACCGCCCTGAGCAGCAGCGTTGTACCCAGCGCCACCGCCAAAGCCACCCTGCGCACCGCCGCCGAAGTTATTACCTCCGGCAGAACGCTGTGCGCGAGTCACCTGAGCAGTAGCAAAACGCAGAGTCGGGCCGATCTCCTCGACCTCAAGCTCAAACGAAGTACGACGCTCGCCTTCCTTGGTCTCGTACGAGCGAGACTTCAGACGGCCCTGCGCGATAACCTGAGTACCCTTCTTCAGAGTCTCTGCAACATTCTCAGCGTAACCACGCCACACCGACGCACGCAGGAACAGGGTCTCCCCATCCTCCCACTGGTTCGTCTGGCGGTTAAAAGTACGCGGAGTCGATGCGATCGTGAAATTAGCAACCGCCGCACCCGCAGGGGTGTAACGAAGCTCCGGATCGCCAGTCAGATTACCAATAACGGTAATAACGGTATCGCCTGCCATTTGATGCCTCCTCGATAAGAGTTACAAGTATGTTGAATCCAGTACAGCGCAACCCCCTGACATTTTTAGGGGGTCAGCCGACCGGCAAGAAACAACTACTTGCTGGAGATCTTCTGATCCTCCGGGCGGATGATCTTGGTACGCATGACGGACTCGTTCAGGTTCAGAACACGATCGAGCTCAGCTGCGGTCTCGGGGGTAGAGGTGAAGTTCACCACTGCGTAGATACCCTCAGACTTCTTCTGGATCTCGTATGCCAGGCGACGACGGCCCCAGATGTCGACGTTGTCGACGGAACCACCCTCGTTGGTCACGATCTCGAGGAACTTGGACAGCGACGGCTCAACCGCACGGTCCTCAACCTCGGGGCTGAGGATAACCATCAGTTCATATGCACGCATGATTAAACCCCTCCTTTGGGCTAAACGGCTATGGGATTTCCATAGCAGGAGATTCATTGTGCCCTACACGTGAAACACACCGGGCGGGGAACACGCATAGATTTCTTAACAATACACGAGAAAAAGCAGATAGAACAGTACCGCACCGCGTGACCTCAACCATGCGATGCAGTACCGAAAACCGCAGAAGCTACGCCTCCCGACGCTGCTCCCACCACTGCAGAAGACGAGCCTTCGCCTCTTCCTCAGGAAGCGAACCCTCATCCAGACGCAAATTCAACAAGAACTTATACGCCTCGCCCACCACCGGGCCCGGCGCAATACCAAGAATCTGCATAATCTGACCGCCATCCAGATCCGGACGAATCGAATCCAGCTCCTCCTGAGCAGCCAACTCAGCAATACGACGCTCCAAATCGTCATACGCCTCAGCCAGCGAGCGCGACAGACGACGATTACGAGTCGTCACATCAGAACGCGACACACGATGCAGACGCTCCAGCTGATCGCCCGCATCACGCACATAACGGCGCACCGCAGAATCAGTCCAACCCGACTCACGGTAACCATAGAATCGCATATGCAGCTCCACCAGACGAGCCACAGCCTTAATCGTGTCATTATCAAAACGCAGCGCACGCATACGCTTCTTCACCATCTTCGCGCCCACCACCTCGTGGTGCAGGAACGAGACGGAGCCGTCCTTCTCAAACTTACGAGTCTTCGGCTTACCAATATCGTGCATCAACGCCGCAAAACGCAGAATAAAATCAGGAGCCGGACACGGACCATCCTCGTCCGTCTCCTTCTCCATCGCCTGCTCCATCACCTTCAACGAATGCGCATACACATCCTTATGGTGATGCGCAGGATCCATCTCCATACGCAACGCAGGAAGCTCCGGCAACACATAATCCGCCAGACCCGTATCCACCAGCAGGTTCAAACCCACCCGCGGATAATCCGCCTCAATCAGCTTCACCAGCTCATCACGCACACGCTCAGCCGAAATAATCTCAATACGGCCAGCCATCTCGCGCATCGCCTCGAAAACCTCCGGGGCAACCTCAAGATTAAAACGCGCAGCAAAACGAGCCGCACGCATCATACGCAGCGGATCCTCAGAAAAAGACTCCTGCGGCGAGCGCGGAGTACGCAAAACACCCGCACGCAAATCCTCAACGCCACCAAACAAGTCAACAACCTCACCACTGGGCAAAGCCGCCGCCATCGCATTAATCGTGAAATCACGACGCACCAAATCGGCGCTCAAATCCGTGCCGAATTCAACCGTCGGCTTACGCGAATCCGAAACATACACCTCAGCACGGTACGTGGTCACCTCATACACCACGCCGTTCTTACGCGCACTAATCGTGCCGTACTCCTTACCGATATCCCACGTGTGTTCACCCCACGCACGCAAAATCTGCTCGCTCTGCTCCGGAGTAGCATCCGTCGTCAAATCAAAATCAGTGAAATGGCCGCCATCATCCAGCAGATTGTCGCGGACAATACCGCCCACCAAGTACAGCTCAAAACCCGCCGCACGGTACAGTTCTCCCAGCTCGGCGGCATCCGGGTACTTCGACACAACATCAATAATCAGCGACATAATCCTTTAATCGTGCCAGAAAAACCCCCAGCACGCCCACCCCACCCCCACAACACCCACACCAAAGAGACAGCTATCTCACCCAAAACCGAGACACACAAACCCTCACATATCGGTTAAGGTAGAACCATGAGCATTCCCGTACCCCGCGCACCCAAAACGCGCTTCACCGCGCCCGCGCGAGCGGTACCCGCCCCCGAAGAAGTCTCTGCAGGCGGGCTCATCATCGACTTTGACCGACCCGAACAGCTACCCGTAGCCATCATCGCCCGCATCAACCGCAACGGACAACGCGAATGGTGCCTACCCAAAGGCCACATCGAACACGGCGAAACCACCGTCGAAGCCGCACAACGCGAAATCAGCGAAGAAACCGGAATCACCGGCTACCCCGTAGCCTCCCTCGGCACCATCGCCTACTGGTTCACCTCCAACGGCACGCGCATCCACAAAACCGTGCACCACTACCTCTTCGCAGCAACCGGCGGAGAACTCAGCATCGACAACGACCCCGACCACGAAGCAATCGACGTCGCATGGGTCCCCCTCGAAGAGCTCCCCACCCGCCTCTCATTCGCCAACGAGCAACACATCGCCCGTAGCGCGCGCGAATACATCACCACCCAGCTCTAAACACCCGTTAAATAGAGCCCCAAAAACTAAAAGAAGCAATCATCCGCCGACACAGGAGAGACATACGTGGCACGTAACGACGCCCGCTCAAGCGCAATCATGGCAGCAGGCACCCTCGTCTCGCGCATCCTCGGATTCGTCAAGACCATCCTGCTCACCGTAGCCATCGGCTCACTCTCAACCGTCGGCGACGTCTTCGAAACCGCCAACACCCTACCCAACCTCATCTACGTCCTCGTAGCAGGCGGCGTGTTCAACGCAGTCCTCGTACCCCAAATCATCAAGGCGGCCAAAGCACAAGACGGCGGCGCACGATATATCTCCAAACTCGTCACCCTCACCGTCACCGCAATCGGCCTCATCACCCTCATCACCGTCGCCTGCGCCTGGCCCATCATCAGCATCATGGGCTCAGGATGGAGCCCCGAACAACGGCAGCTCGGCTTCATCTTCTCCCTCTGGTGCCTACCCCAAATCTTCTTCTACGGCCTCTACACCGTCATCGGACAGGTCCTCAACGCCAAAGACGCATTCGGCGCCTACATGTGGTCGCCCGTACTCAACAACGTCATCACCATCCTGTCGCTGATCCTGTTCATCTTCCTCTTCGGCGCACAAACCCCCAACCCCAACCCGATTCACACCGTAGACAACTGGACCAACGCACAGACCCTCGTGCTCGCAGGCTCCTCCACCTTCGGCGTCATCATGCAGGCACTCGTCCTGTTCATCCCCCTACGCAAGCTCGGCCTGCGCCTCAAGCCCGACTTCGCGTGGCGAGGCATCGGCCTGCGCGCAGCTTCCAAGCTCGCCGCCTGGACCCTCGCCTCCGGCATCATCTCCAACCTCGCATTCCTCTACATGACCAAGGTCGCCGCAGGCATCGTCGGTCAGCGCGAACACTACGCCGCCCTCGGCATCCAAATCCCCGGCCTGCAGGCACTCAACTACGCCTCCATGCTGTACATGCTCCCACACGGCGTCATCGGCATCTCCATCGCCACCGTGCTCTTCAACCGCATGAGCGCCTCCGCCATCGCCGACGACAGCGACAGCGTCATCTACGCACTCTCCCACGGCCTGCGCAACGCAGCCGTAGCCACCGTCTTCTGCATGGTCGCACTCATGGTACTCGCAGGCCCCGTCGCTGTACTCTTCAGCGGCGGCGACCCCATCGCAGCAACCATCATCGCCAAGCTCATCGTCATCACCGCGCTCGGCACCCCCACCCTCACCATCAACTACCTCTACAGCCGCGTGCTCTACGCCCGCGAAGACGCACGCACCCCCTTCCGCATCCAGGTGTACTCCGCCATCATCATGGTCATCATGAGCTTCGCAGCATCCCTGCTCGACGCACAGTACACCGTGTACATGCTCGCCTTCATCTACCCGGTGCACAATATCCTGATCCTGTTCATCAGCCACCACATGGTCCGCCGCCGCCTCGGCTACTACGGCCAGCGCGGCATCGTCAGCACCTACGCCCGCACCACCCTCGCATCCCTCTTCGCCGGCGGAATCGCAGCCATTGCGCTCTGGCTGCTCGGCGGCTACCAGCTCGACGGATTCGCCTGGGCCTCCAAGCTCACCGCAATCATCACCCTCGCCGTATGCGGCACCGTCATGGGACTGGCATACCTTGCCGGCATACAGATCTTCCGCGTCAAGGAAGCCAACGCACTACTGGCACCCCTCACCTCCAAACTTGAGCGTTTTGCCCGCCGCTAAAGCAGCACACAACGCCCAACCCGGGTAGCTGCCCGTGCACCCACCGCACCCCACGCCGGGGCCCGCAGAAGGCACAGGCAGCCACCCGGACGCCACAAACTATCACTCAACCCCAGCATCCTTCAATGCCGGGTAGAATCTAATAGTCAGGGCCCGCCACACGGCAGGCACTATGAAACCACCTCGGGAGAACACGTTGTCGCAACAGATTCCGGTCGGATCGGTCCTCGGAGGCCGCTACGAGATCACCGCACACATCATCATTACGGCAGAATCCGACATGGTGCTTGAAGGCACCGACCAGATTCTCAACCGTAAGGTCTCGGTCGTCGTCGCATCGCCCAGCCGCAGCGCACTGCTGGAAGCAAACTCCCGCGCGCTCGCAACCAACGCACGCGGCAACATCCAGATCCTCGACCTGGGCATCACCCCCGAAGGCAGCCGCTACCTCGTCACCTCCCACACCCGCCCCGACACCCTGCTGGACACCCTGCTGGTCGAAAACCACGCACTCTCCAACGCAGAAGACGCACTGGGCACCGAAATCTTCGGCGACTCCGAAAGCAGCAGCTCCCCCAACACCTATGAGAAGGTCTCTGCTTCCAGCGCCAACCAGGAGAGCATCACCGCCGCCAAGAACTGGAACGCATCCGACAGCGCAGCCGTCACCGCATACTCCGAACCCACCAGCATCTACGAAGATGACGAAGACGAAGAAGACGGCAGCCGCGGCACCTGGGCAGTCGCCCTCGCAGCAGTCCTGCTGCTCGTCATCGTCGCAGGCGGTATCCTCACCTCCCTGGGCGCAATCGGCTCCAACCAGGCAGCCGCACCGCACACCCCCAAGTCCTCTATCTCCGCCTCCGAATCGGCTGCGGCAAACGCCAGCGCATCGGCATCCCCGACCGCTAAGGCATCGAACGCACCGGCGAAGATCGCGTCCGTGGCTCGCTTCGTGCCCTCGAACCCCACGTTCATGAACGACATGGACACCCTCATCCCGAACCTGACCGACGGTAACGCCAACACCGCATGGATCAGCTACGGCTTCGGCACCGCCAACTACGCCGGCACCATCAAGGAATTCGGCCTGGCACTGAAGTTGCAGACCCCCACCGTCGTCTCCAAGCTGACCATCCAGCAGAACACCGGCACCGGCGGCTCCTTCACCGTCTACACCAACAGCTCTGCATCCCTGGACGGTGCGGTTGAGGTCGGCAAGGGCACCTTCGAAGGCAAGGATGCAGTCGTCACCCTGGACACCTCCAAGCAGAGCGCAGAAAAGGGTGCCTACGTGATCATCGTGGTCAACGAGCTGCCCCGCCTCTCCCTGCCGATTGGAACGTGGAATTACGGTCTGCGCATCAACGAAATCAAGGTGGACTAATCAACCCATAACGCGACGCCGACAGTGCGCTCACGCCCCAGACACAAGGGCGGGGCTTCTGAACTCAACAGTTCGGAAGCCCCGCCCTTTTTGATGTCTATTTATGACTCTTTATGGCAGGGTGGCTACTCAAAGATTCACAGTGCGCGGAGTATCTGGATAAGGGTCCCCCAAAAATGGAATAATCGAGGATAAAGCCCTGTTATAGGGGCAGAACGAAAGACCTACAACGGAAAGATATATCTGATGACTGAGAATCTGGGAGGCCTCTTCGGAGGCTCCGCCCTGGGCAATCTGAACCTCGCTTCCGCACCCGCCACCAAGGCGGCACCGGCAGCCGAGGTTGAGGCCGACGCAACCGTCCACAACGTCATTATTGTGGGCTCCGGCCCCGCTGGTTACACCGCGGCAATCTACGCGGCACGCGCCGAGTTGAAGCCTGTCCTCTTCGCCAGCTCCCTGGCGCCCGGCGGCTCCCTCATGAACACCACCGAGGTCGAGAACTTCCCCGGATTCATTCAGGGCATCCAGGGCCCCGAGCTGATGGAGAACATCGGTCAGCAGGCTGAGCGTTTCGGCACTGACATCCGCTACCAGGACGTAGAGAAGGTTGAACTCACCGGCGACGTGAAGAAGGTCTACACCGCTGACGGCGCCGTTCACCTGGCAAAGACCGTCATCATGACCACCGGTTCTCAGGTCCGTAAGCTCAACATCGAGGGCGAAGACCGACTCTCCGGTTACGGCGTCTCCTGGTGCGCAACCTGCGATGGCTTCTTCTTCAAGGACAAGGAAATCGCAGTGGTCGGCGGTGGCGACTCCGCGCTGGAGGAGGCACTGTTCCTGACGACCTTCGCATCCAAGGTGTACCTGGTGCACCGCCGCGATTCTTTCCGCGCTTCGGAAATCATGCAGACCCGCGTGTTCAACAACCCGAAGATTGAGGTTGTCTGGGACTCGGCTGTCACCGCCGTTCACGGCGAGAGCAACCTCGAGTCGATCACCCTGACCAACACCAAGGACGGTTCTGAGCGCCAGCTGGCTGTTCAGGGTCTGTTCATCGCTATTGGCTCCGATCCTCGCGTGGAACTGGTACGTGACCAGCTGGAGATTACCGAGAACCACACCATCGCGGTTCAGGGTCGTTCCTCGAAGACTTCCGTTCCCGGCGTTTTCGCTGCCGGTGACGTGATTGACCCGACCTACCGCCAGGCAATTATTGCTGCCGGTTCCGGTGCTGTTGCCGCTCTGGACGCGCAGCACTACCTCGAAAACCTCTAAACTATTCGTATTACTCGCAGGGGAATCCACCCCGTGTCAGAAAGGAGCACTCCATGAGCAGTGCACAGCAGGCAACTGATGCCACTTTTGACGAACTGGTTCTGAAGAACGACAAGCCCGTTATCGTGGACTTCTGGGCTGAATGGTGCGGCCCCTGCCGCATGGTTGGTCCCGTGATTGACGAGATCGCTGGCGAGTACGCCGGTCAGGTCGACGTGGTCAAGGTGGATGTTGAAGCAAGTGGCGATACCGCCATGAAGTACGGCATCACCTCTATTCCCGCCATCTACCTTTTCAAGGGTGGCGAGGTCGTCAAGAAGACCGTAGGCGCTAAGACGAAGCCTGCTCTACTGTCCGAGTTCTCCGAGCACCTGGGCTAATCTTTCGAGAAGCTAAAGAAAAACTCTCGGTGATGTTTCACGTGAAACATCACCGAGAGTTTTTTATATATACAACTGATTTCAGTTGCTAAATATTGTTTTACGCGAAAATTTAGCCCGAGAAATCAGAGTCCAAAACGCGGATAATGCGGTTCAGATCCTCAACATTCGCAAATTCGATGGTCATCTTACCCTTGCGAGCACCCAGCGAAATCTTCACCGAAGTATCGAGCTTGTCAGCAAAAGCCTCCGCAATATAATCCAGGCGCTCACGGTGCTTCTGAGGCTGAGGAGCCTTGCGCTCCTTCACCTCCGCAGCGCCGGATGCATGGTTCACCAGCTCCTCAGTTGCGCGAACCGACAGTCCCTCATTCACAATCTTCTGTGCAAGAGTCTCAATCTGAGCCTGGTCCGTCAGAGCCAGCAGGGCGCGCGCGTGACCCGCGGAGAGAATACCCGCCGCAACGCGACGCTGCACCAGAGCCGGCAGCTTCAGCAGACGAATCGTATTCGAAATCTGGGGGCGAGAACGACCAATGCGCTTAGCCAACTGCTCCTGAGTAGTGTCGAACTCCTCCATGAGCTGCTGGTACGCCGCCGCCTCTTCAATGGGGTTCAGCTGACTGCGGTGCAGGTTCTCCAGCAGGGCATCACGGAGAAGATCGCCATCTTCGGTCTCACGAACAATCGCCGGGATGGTGGTCAGTCCAGCCGCCTGGGTTGCACGCCAGCGGCGCTCACCCATGACCAGCTCATACTTTTCGGTGCCGTTTTCGCGCGAGGGACGCACGACGATCGGCTGCAGAACACCAATCTCACGCACCGAGTGGATGAGCTCCTCCATGTCCTGCTCATCAAAATCGGTTCGGGGCTGCTTACGGTTCGGATGGATATCGCGAACATTCAGCTCGGCAAACTGGGCACCGGGAACCGGAACCAGGCCGTTCTGTTCTTCAGATGCAGACTGCGGGGTGGAGACATCTTCACCAAAGAAAAAGTCCACCGGGCGGCGAGTCAGGGTGGTGTTGCGAAGCGCCGCACCCATGTCCACACGGGACTTCTTCTTCGATGTTTCACGTGAAACATCCTGCGAGGAGGTGGGGGCTTCCACCTTTTCCTCTACCTTCTCAGCGGGAGCAGGCTTTTCCTGAGCGGGTGCAGAGTCAGCAGGCTTAGCTTCTACAGCCTCGGTCTTAGTGCTCTTGCGGTGCTTCTCCGGCTTGGCCTCGTGAGCCATTTCAAAGAGGCCGTCAGTTATCGGCTCTTCAATCGGAGCAGAAATCTTCTTGGGTGCAGTCTTTGCTGCAGCAGTCTTTTCGGATGCCTTCGCCTCAGCATTACCAGAATTCTTCGTACTCTGGGGAATCAGTGCCCCCAGGCCACGACCCAAGCCGCGTCGCTTTTCAGCCATCGTTACTCCTTAGGACTCCCGGACGAGCCCGCTCATTTTTTCTTCTTCATCTAGTGTAAACGAAATAAGCACCCGAAAGCAGGAGTAAAAACTATGCGGCACACGATCCGCACTATTCTTAAAAATTAACGCAATGAGGCTGTTTTTGAGGATTTTACCCGGAAAATACCGCACACAATGAGCCCTTTTGAATCATCAATAGACAATTCAAAAGGGCTCATTTCAAAAGATTTAGATTATGCGGATCGGCGCGAGAGCTCCTGTGCCGCCTCGCGGTAGGCGCGAGCACCGGTCGACGAAGAATCGTAGGTGATGACGGTCTGCTGGTAGCTGGGAGCTTCAGAGATACGCACCGAGCGAGGAATCTTCACACTCAGAGTCTCCTCCGGGAAGTGCTCACGCACCTCCTCCGCCACCTGGAACGCCAGGTTGGTACGAGCATCGTACATGGTCAGCAGAATCGTGCTGATGCGCAACTTAGAGTTCAGGTGCTTCTGAATCATCTGAATATTCTTCAGCAGCTGGCTCAGACCTTCCAGCGCATAGTACTCGCACTGAATCGGAATCAGAATCTCTTCTGCCGCAACGAAGGCATTGACAGTCAGCAGGCCGAGGCTCGGCGGGCAGTCGATGAAGACATAGTCTAGGCGCTCCATACCCTGCTTCTCGCGCCATTCGGTGTAATCCATTAGGGCATTCTTGAGGCGAGTCTCGCGTGCCACCAGGGAGACCAGTTCAATCTCCGCGCCTGCAAGGTCGATATTGGCGGGGGCACAGAACAGGCCGGGCATATCGGGGCATTCCTGAACAATTTCAGAAAGCGGCTTATCCTCAATCAGGACGTTGTAGACGCTGGGAACATCCACGCCGTGCTCAATGCCCAGTGCGGTCGAGGCGTTACCCTGCGGGTCGTTATCGATAACCAGGACGTTCAGTCCAGCCTCCGCGAGCGCGGCTGCGAGGTTCACGGCGGTACTGGTTTTACCCACGCCACCCTTCTGGTTCGACACGGTGAAGACACGCGTATGCACAGGCTTGGGGAGTAAATCTGCAACAGATTTCTGAGCTTGAGGAGTCATCGGGTGCCTTCCATATTCCGGGTGGTGTGTCTACGGTGATGCTTCGTCTGGTGCCTCGCGCGTGGCAATACTCTGCGGTATTTGTGCGCGAGGCGGGTCTACTCCCCTACTCCCCTGCCACTACTCATTCCCGACATGTTTCACGTGAAACATACTCCGCGAGGTGATGAAGTCTGCAATGTTTCACGTGAAACATTGGTGGTGCCTGAGTGGTTCGTGAAGGACTCGGGACCCCCTAGTGAACCAGCAGGCTTTGATGTAGAAGAGTCTAAGGTTTCACCCTCTCTTAAGGGTACCCGGCATCAGGTCAATACTCCACGCGAGAGGTCATTCTATGTACTCTGCGGATGCGAACACTCAACGCACCCCGGCAAACCTGCACACAAAAAATGGGCGGTACCGCGTAAGCCAGCCTATTCACTAGCTCATTGCGGTACCGCCCATTCAGGACGAAACCTTTAGAGGCGAACTCGAACCACCGTCGTCGGCTCTTCAAGCAGATCGCCGCCGGCGGTGAGAATCTCGGTCTCACGCGCACCGTAACGGTTCAGCTTCTTCTTCGCATTAGTAATCTCCTCCGCGGCGCTACGACCCTTCAGAGCCAGCAGCTCACCGGTGCCGCGCAGAATCGGCAGAGTAATGTCCAGCAGGCCCACCAGAGCGGACACAGCACGCGCAGTCACCACATCGGCCTCCACGGCACCCACAGCCTGCTCAGCACGCGAGCGCAGCACGGTCACGTTATCCAGGCCCAGATCCTCAACAACCTCATTCAGCCAAATCACGCGGCGCTCCAGAGGCTCAATCAGGGTCAGCTTCAAATCCGGGCGGGCAATCGCCAGGCACAGACCGGGCAGACCGGCACCAGAGCCAACATCAGCCACCGACGCGTTCGGCGCAATGTATTCCTGTACTACGGCACAGTTCAGCACGTGGCGAGCCCACAGGCGCGGAACCTCACGCGGACCGATCAGGCCACGCTCAATACCGGTCGTCGCCAAGTGCTGCACGTAGCGCTCCGCCAAAGGCAGACGCTCACCGAACACAGCCTCCGCTGCGGCACGCTCGCTCTCATTGAGAGCAACCATCGAAGTCTCCATACTAGGCTCCTACCTCGGGAAGAGAAATCACGACGTGACGGCGCGGACCCTCACCCTCCGACTCGCTGTATAGGCCGGCGGCAGCCACCACATCGTGCACGACCTTACGCTCATACGGGCTCAACGGCTTCATGTGCTCATCGCGACCGGTAGTGCGCACCTTCTCAATCGCGTCAGCAGCAATCTTCTCCAGCTGCTCACGACGCTCAGCACGGTAGCCAGCAATGTCCAGAATCAGGCGGGAACGGGTGCCGTTACCAGCCAGGACGGAGAGGCGCACCAGCTCCTGCAGAGCCTCCAGAACCTCACCGTGGCGGCCAACCAGGTGGCGCAGTTCCTCATTGTCATCATCGTCATTGACGACCGACAGGTAGATGCGGTTATTGCGCACCTCAATATCAATGTCGCCGTCCATATCGACAATATCGAGGAGTTCTTCGAGGTAGTCAGCGGCGATATCGCCTTCCTCGTCGATGTCCTCAAAATCGTCTTCTTCGCCCTCAAGGGGCTCCTCTACCAGCTGCTCCTCAACGAGCTGCTCGTCCTCATATTCCATAGCTTCAGTCACAATAATCCTCGGGGTGTTCGGAGGGGTGTCCTAGGGGTAAAAAGTATCTCATACACGGCGCCGGGCCCGCGCCACACGTGGCGAGAACCCGGCCCGAATCACGGAAGAAAACTACTTCTTTCCGTTCTGCTTATTGCGCTGCTGCTTCTGGCGCTTCTTACTCACCGGCTGCTGGCGCTGACCGGCTGCGGCACGCTCACGCGCCTCCTGCAGGTCCTTCTCGTGCTGCTCGCGGGTCTTACCCACCGGGGGCAGGCCCTTCGCCGCACGGCGGGCGTTCAGCTCACGCTCCGCCTGGGAACCGGGGGTCGGGTTGTTGCGGATAACCCACCACTGCTGACCCAGCGACCAGAGGTTCGAGACGGTCCAGTAGTACAGCACACCAAGGGGGAAGTTAATACCGGAAACAGCGAAGATGATCGGGAAGATGTACATAATCATCTGCTGCTGACGGAACATCGGAGAGTTCAGAGCAGCCTCCGACATGTTCTTCACGCTCAGCTGCTTCTGGATGTAGAACTGGGTGGCGCTCATCAGAACAATCATGATGACCGCCTGAACAACGGTCGCGGTGGCGTCGCCAGCCCCCGGGTGCATCATGGTCGCGAAGAGCTGAGCACCGAAAATCTGGGAGTCGTTGAACTGATGCACTAGCTCAGCCGGCAGCATGAGCACGCCCTGGTTATTCTGCGCTGCGGTGGGCACGCTCATCAGCACCTGGTACAGACCGAAGAAGATCGGCATCTGCGCCAGAATCGGCAGGCAGGAGGCGAAGGGGTTCGTACCGTGCTTACGGTACATTTCCATCTGCTCCTGAGCCATAGCCTGGCGGGAGAGCTGGTCCTTCTTACCCTTGTACTTCTCCTGCAGCTTCGCCATATCGCCCTGCATCGCGGTCATACCGCGCATAGCCTTAATCTGCTTGACGAACAGCGGAATGGTCAGGGTACGCATCACCAGGGTCAGGAAGATAATGCACAGAACCCAAGTCAGACCGGAAGCCGGGTCCATGCCCAGCGAGGTGAAAAGAGTGTGGAACAGCCACAGGACCACGGAGACGATCCATTTAAACGGCCAAAGAATCAAATCAAAAATATTCACGCGGGAATACTCCTTAAGGACTCGGCTAAGTCATTGTGTGGGAGGCGCCGCCTACTCAGGGCGGGCGTCACCACCGGTGTGAGGGGTGTAAAGATGGGGGTGGTTGAGCAGAATAATTTTCGGTTCTGCTCCGGGAGCGAAAGTACGCTTCCCCTCCGGGACTGGGTCGATACCTCCGGTCGCCCAGGGAACACACCGCAGAATACGGCGCACCGTCAGGGAAAGCCCGCCCATCGCACCGTGGGTGGTCAGCGCCTCCAGAGCGTAGGCTGAGCAGGTCGGGTAGTAGCGGCACACATCCCCGTAGAGGGGGGATACGACCTTGCGGTAGGCCTTCATGCACGCGATCAGTAGGTTCTGCGGTAGAACGTAGAGAGCCTGCAGGAAAGTTTCAGGCCTCACGAATTCGTTAGGTGCTAGTGCCAGCAGCTCGTCGGGGCCCAGAGTCTCGGCAGATGCGCTATAGGTGCCGCTGTGATGCGCGTGGAAGCGTTCTTCACAGCGGTCACGCTGGGAACGACTCACGGCTTCTCCTTGCTCTGATGCAGGTCGAGCTTAGCGAACGCGGTCTCGAGTGCTGATTCGTAGTCGCGGCGCAGCTGATCCCAGCTGGCGCTCGCGGAGGCGGGAAGCGCTCGCACAGCAATGGCGTAGCCTTCCGGATGCGCGGCGCAGGTGAGCGCGGCAAGTTCACGCAACCGGCGCTTGACCAGGTTGCGTGTGACTGCGTTGCCCACCGCCTTCGACACAATGAAACCTACCTGGGTTGTTTTTCCAGGATTTTTCGCCGTAGATACAACGATGTTCCGACGTCCTGTACGGATGCCGGAACGGAAGGCGTGGGAGAATTCAGCGCTGGTGCGCATACGGTGCCGTTGAGGCAGCACGTGTTCCCCTTTACGTAGTGTGGGAGATTCGGCTCATGTGATGAGCTGACCTCCGCGTGTATTTCACGCTTAATGATAGTTCGCCCGCCGATGCGTGTGCATCGGCGGGGG
>NZ_KV816917.1:20464-118911 GCF_001814485.1 Rothia sp. HMSC066G07
CCCCGCCGATGCGTGTGCATCGGCGGGCGAACTATATGCCGTGATTAGGCCGAGAGCTTTGCGCGACCCTTACCGCGGCGGCTCGACAGAATCGCGCGGCCTGCACGGGTACGCATACGCAGACGGAAGCCGTGCTTCTTAGCGCGACGGCGGTTGTTCGGCTGGAAAGTACGCTTGCTCATACTTTGTCTCCTTGATTTTTGCGGTTCGTGCCCTCACGGGTATCGGAACCGTACGCTTCTTGGTGCACGGAGGTACCGCGACTATTCGCAGTAGGCGGTGCACACACAACAGCACAACTTTAGAAGAGTGGAGGGCGTAAATCAAGTTCTTAACGCTTTTTTCCGCGTGATTCCGGGCTCGTTTGTGGCGTGGAGGCGGTGATTGCGGCGGGTGTACAGGCTGTGGAGACGCTACGTGATCTTGGGGTGTAAACCTGGGGATATTTGCGGCGGTACGGTATCCACCATGGTGCATATCCCACCCATACCTCCTACTATCAGCGAGTTATCCACACCCTTGAGCTTTTGGAGTTTTCCGCTAAATATCAGGGAAGAAGACCTGTTATACACTTAAATCCACCGCTTATCCACCTCTGTAATTACAAGTTTTCCACCGTGTGGAAAACTCTTGTGGATAACTTTCTCCCCCTGTGTATTAAGCGGGTAGAATCTTAATGACCTCGCGGTGGTTTCCGGCATGATTTCTTTACTGCACCACCGCTTCACATCGAGTGAAAGTAAAGAATTCCATGACCGACTCCCTTCAGGCGCGCTGGGCGCATCTGCTCTCCATTCTTGCCGCCGATCCGGCGGTAACGGCACGTCAGCGCGGTTTCGTGAATCTTGCGCAGCCTCAGGGATTGATGGGTTCTTCTCGCCTCATCATTGAGGTGCCGAATAAGCTCACCCGTGCGGTCTTTGAGGAGCAGATTAGCGCTTCGTTCCGTGCGGCTCTGCACGAGGCATTTGGCCCGTCGACCACCGCGCTTTTCGATGTGAATGAGTCGATGATTCCGGTTGAACCTGCAAATCAGGACGTTTTCCATGGTGAGCGTGAGGTGCCTGCTGAGCAGTCGCACGCACCTGCTGTCGTTCCGGCGGCTTCTGCGCATCCTGAGGCACCCGCCGGTTCGCGCGCTTTTGAGTACTACACGGAGCCACATCCGGGTCCTGACCACTACGAGGTGCCCGCTGATGAGCAAGTCACCCGCCCCTCCCTACACGCCTTGGAGGCGGAGCGTGCAGGATTCCCCTCCGCGCAGCAGGCTGCTCCGGTGGCTCCTGTTGCGGGTGCGCCTCGCGAGTACCCGGCACCCACTTTCGTTCCGGACGCCCCGGCGGTACCGGAGGCCCAGCAGGTGCATCCGCATGAAGACCCGGAAAACGCGCCGACTTGGGACAGCTCTGCCCGCCTGAACCCAAACTATACCTTCGACACCTTCGTGATCGGTCAGTCCAACCGCTTTGCGCACGCGAGCGCTTTCGCGGTGGCGGAGCAGCCCGGCATTGTCTACAACCCGCTGTTCATCTACGGCGGTTCGGGTCTGGGTAAGACCCACCTGCTGCACGCGATCGGCCACTACACCAAGTATCTGTACCCGAATTTGCGGGTGCGCTACGTGAATTCTGAGGAGTTCACGAATGACTTCATTAACTCGATTCGTGACGATGAGGGTTCGTCGTTCAAGCAGATTTACCGCAATGTTGATGTTCTGCTGATTGACGATATCCAGTTTTTGGCGGGTAAAGAGGCGACGATGGAGGAGTTCTTCCATACGTTTAACGCCCTGTACAACCACCAGAAGCAGATTGTGATTACCTCTGATTTGCCGCCGAAGCAGCTGACCGGTTTCGCTGAGCGTATGCGTTCGCGTTTCGGTTCGGGACTGAATGTGGATGTGCAGCCTCCGGAGCTGGAGACTCGTATCGCGATTCTGCGGAAGAAGGCTCAGAACGAGATTTTGCCGGTGCGCGATGACGTCATGGAGTACATTGCTTCCCATGTCACGGCCAATATTCGCGAGTTGGAGGGTGCTCTGATTCGTGCGAGCGCTGCCGCCTCGATGAAGAAGCCGCCGGAGCCCATTACCCTGGCTGAGGCGGAGACCTATCTGAAGGATTTGCTCTCTGATACCGGTGGTGCGGAGATTACGTCGGCGCTGGTTTTGGCGACGGTGGCGAAGTATTTTGATGTGTCCATTGAGGATATGCAGTCGAAGTCTCGCACCCGTACGCTCACGAATGCGCGTCAGGTGGCGATGTATCTTCTGCGTGAGCTGACCGAGATGTCTCTGCCGCGTATTGGTAACGATTTGGGCGGTCGCGACCATACGACGGTGATGCACGCGGTGCGTAAGGTGAGCGCGCAGATGGCGGAGCGTCAGACGATTTTCAATCAGGTGACTGAGCTGACGAACTTGATCCGCCAGGAGCAGCGCGCCGCCGGCTAGATGTGCTTTTGTCCCTGTCCCGTAGCTTATTTTGTGCCTCGACTAGGTGTTTTATAGGCTTCGAGGCAGGGGCTTCACGCTGGATTCAAGGATTTTAGCGACTCTCAACACTGGATTTTCGGGGTGTGGATAAGCTGTGCTTTAACTCATGCGTTCGTGTGGACGTTAAGTGCATGAATATTCAAAAGGTGTGGAATCGAGGAAATGTATAAATATCCATACACAATACATCCTCAGCACTGAGTGGATTCTTCCACTTAATGTCCACAGGCTACTTCCGCGTCATTGCAGGCAAGGAAGGGGTTTTCCACCGTTTCCACAAGCGTTAATAATACTACTGTACTTAAAGAAAAAATCCTCCCCATAACAAGTAGTTCTGCTCGACCAACTGGGCTGGTTCAGGTTTTTCTGTGCGCCCCTACTGAAAACGTAGATTTTCGCGGATTTGGATCGATAGCTGCACGCTATCTCTGGGTTTGGATTTGAAGGTTGGGTTTGAAGAAGAAACCAACACCGAACCATTACCTAATTCGAACCTGTTTTCGACTGGGTTTGCTACGCCTTCCGCCTATCTTTGTAATTACAAAAATACAGCGGCTCTGCATGCCTCATCTCACCCGATTTTTCGCTGCAGGATCGACTTTCGAGTCTCTGTGTAATTACAAAATCCGGTAGGATGGATAGACGCGCGCGCGGAAGATTCACTGCGCATCAGAGCACGCGATATTTCCGGCTCTTTCGCCCATAAGCTTTACGTGCGCCCCAAAATGACTCTCCAATTCCGTGAAAGGCGCCTTCTCGATGAAATTCACCGTTGAACGCGATGTCCTTGCCGAAGCAGTCGGCTGGACGGCACGCTCACTTCCGCTGCGTCCCACCTCCCCCGTACTCAACGGTCTGCTGATTACCGCCTCCGCAGGTGAGGTCAGCATCGCAAGCTTCGATCACGAGACCAGCGCCCGTCAGGTCATTGCAGCCGATGTTGAAGCAGAAGGCGTGTGCCTGGTTCCCGGCAAGATCCTGGCAGAAATTTGCCGCTCCCTGCCGAACGCACCCGTCGAGTTCACTGCAGATGAGTCCGTGATTCGTCTTCACTGCCGTTCCGCTAACTTCCAGCTGGCTGGCATGCCGGTCGTGGACTACCCCGAGCTTCCCGAGCTTCCCGAAATTTCCGGTACCGTGGACGGCGCCGAATTCGCTGAAGCCGTCAAGCAGGTTCAGATTGCGGTGTCCAAGGATGAGACCCTGCCGCTGCTGACCGGTATCCGCGTTGAAATCAATGGCGACACCATGACCCTGCTCGCCACCGACCGCTACCGCCTGGCAATGCGCGAGATTAAATGGAACCCGCGTAACCCCGATGTTCAGGCGGCTGTGCTGCTGAAGGCTAAGACCGTCTCCGAGGTCGGTAGCACCCTCTCCGGTTCCGGCGAACTGTCTATCGCCCTGCCCGCCGCCGGCGAGCTAATCGGCTTCGCAGCGGGTACCCGCCGCACCACCAGCGTCCTGATGGACGGCGACTACCCCAACATCCGTGCCCTGTTCCCCGAGCAGACCCCGATTCACGCGGTGGTTCGCACCTCCGACCTGGCCGAGGCTGCTCGCCGTATCTCCCTAGTGGCGGAGCGTAACACTCCCCTGCGTCTGAAGTTCACTCAGGGTTCGGTTGCTATTGATGCCGGCCGCGGTGATGAGGCTCAGGCTTCCGAGACTCTGCAGGCGCACCTGTCCGGTGATGACATCACCGTTGCGTACAACCCCGCCTACCTCTCGGATGGTTTGAAGGTTTTCGGTACTGAGTTCGTTCGTTTCTCCTTTACCGATGCGCCGAAGCCCGCCGTGATTTCCGGTCAGGACGAGCCTCTGGCTGAGGATGACCGCAACTACCGTTACCTGCTGATGCCGGTCCGCCTACCGTCGAACTAGTTTCAGCCTTTGCCGCCCCGTACGTCTTTCGGTGCCCTATGCATCGTGGGTATGTGCGGGGTTGCGCTGTTTTTCTGTGCTCATCCGCGCGGAAAAACCTAGTGTTGTGACCTCTCGCTGTGACCTCCAGTCCGGTGCGTGCCCTCCAGCCGGGTGCCGTGAAGCCCCCCTAAGAGAAGAACCCCGAGCTAAGAACCGCTAGCTAAGAATCCGTGTATGACCCCCGTGAAAGGAGCTTCCGGTGTATATCGACCATATTTCGTTGTTGGATTACCGCACCTACGCTCTGCTGAGCCTGCCTCTTTCGGCGGGAGTTACGGTGTTTCTGGGTTCGAACGGTGTGGGGAAAACCAATATTGTTGAGGCAATCGACTATGCAGCGTCGCTCTCTTCGCACCGCGTGAGCCATGACGGGCCGCTGGTTCGGGCGGGTGCTTCGCGCGCCTATATTCGTACCCGTACGGTGCGCGGTTCGCAGCAGACGGTGACCGAGTTTGAGATTGCTCCGGGGCAGAGTAACCGGGTGCGCATTAATCGTGCCGCGCCGGTGCGCGCCAGGGAGGCGCTGGGCATTGCCCGCACGGTGCTGTTTTCCCCTGAGGATCTTCAATTGGTGAAGGGGGACCCGGCGGGTCGTCGTCGTTTTGTGGACGATTTGGCAAGCTCCTTGCGTCCGGTGGTTTCCGGGTACCGTAGCGAGTACGAGCGGATTTTGCGGCAGCGTAATTCGTTGCTGAAATCCATGCAGCGTAACGCGCGGGACGAGAACGCTTTGAGCACGCTCTCGGTATGGGATGAGCAGCTGTCGACTCTGGGCGCTCAGCTGCTTTCTGCGCGTTTTCGTCTGTTGCAGCGTTTTTTGCCGCAGCTTCGCCGCGCCTACGCGGGGCTGACGGACGGCTCTAAAGAGGTCGGTTTCAACTATGAGTCGACTGTTTTTTCGAGCATGGGCGAGCGCTCGATCGAGCATGCGGCGCTGATGCGCGTTGAGGACCTCAAGGAGGCTTTGATGCGTGGTTTTGCGGAGCGTCGACGCGATGAGATTGAGCGTGGCGTGACCCTAGTGGGTCCGCACCGTGAGGATATTACCCTGCTGCTCGGTGGTATGCCGGTGAAGTATTTTGCCTCGCACGGTGAGAGCTGGTCTTTTGCTCTGGCGCTGAAGTTGGCGTCCTGGTTTGTGCATGTTGAGGATGACTCCTCGGTGGGTTCTTCGCCGATTCTGATTCTTGATGATGTGTTTGCGGAGCTTGATTCTGCGCGCCGCCACCGCCTGGGCGCGATGGTTGCCGATGCGGAGCAGGTGCTGATTACCTGCGCGGTGCTCAGCGATATTCCGGAGGAGCTGGGCGACTACCGCCTGGTGTCGGTGACGGCGGGGCGCGCCGAGTATGTGCAGCCTGCCGCTGGTCCTGTCACTGACTCTGCGGGGCAGCCGAATTCGACCGTTTCTGCGCTCGCGGAGGGTGACGGCGATGAGTAACCCCATTCACCCTCAAAACCATGTTTCACGTGAAACATTCGATGAATTCGCGGAACCGCAGTTTGCGGAGCCCCAAAACCCGCGCGAGGTTGACGGCGTGGGTGAGTTCTACCGTGATGAGGTGGACGCCCCCTCCGCCCTACTGACCCGTATGCGAGTGGCGGCTCAAGAACGCGGCGAGGCACCTCTGAACGCCTTCTCTGCGAATAAAATCATGCGCGATTTTGGTGCGGTCATGTCCGGTGTCGCCTCGAAAAAGAAATCACGGCGAGCGCAGGGATGGGACCCCCGCATCATGGGTGGCTATAGCGGCCCCGGAGAGAGCTCTCGTGACCCCAAACCCCTTGGCGGCATTGTTAGTGCTCTGATTCGTTCTCGCGGCTGGAAAGAGCCCGTGGCAGTCTCTAGCGTGCTGGCTCGCTGGGCCGAGCTAGTGGGTCCTGAAATTGCGGCACACACCCGCCCGATCAGCTTCGAAAACTCCATTGTTGAAGTCCAGTGCGACTCTACCGCCTGGACGACTCAGTTGCGCCTGATGCACGGGCACCTCATCGAGCTTTTCCGCCGCGAACTGGGTGAGGGTGTCGTAGCTCAGGTTCGCGTACTGGGCCCGAATAACGGACGCTGGAACCAGCGAGGCTATCGGCGTGCCACCGGTATGCGCGGCGTGCGCGACACCTACGGGTAGCCTTCTGGGTGCCCCCGACCCTCGAGCACCTTCTGGTTGAACGGTGTTAGGTCAAAATAAGCCTTTTTCTGCACGCTATGAAAGCTATAGAAGCGCCGGCAACCCTCACGAGGCTGTGAACTGTACCCCCTACCTTAAGAGGGGGTTGAACCACTCTAAACCGCCTTTGCGGGCTTTTGAGCGGGTAATAGCCTGCAAAAAGCTCAATAAATGACGCCCGTAGATGGTTTTAAGCTCTCTTGCTCGGTAAAATAAAAGAGACAATGCGTAAAGTGTGCCCACCTATGGGCACCACCGGCAACGCGGGTTGTGCAGGCACTTTCTTGTGCCCCTGTGAGGCGTTCTAGGCTCCGCTCTTGGCTACCCGTAACTTTTCTTCGCCGGTTGCATCATCTACTCAAGGAGTTCTGCCTCGTGGCATCTGAACAGAATGCATCTGAACAGCAGCATGAATACGGTGCATCCGATATTACCGTGCTGGAAGGTCTGGAAGCGGTTCGCAAGCGCCCCGGCATGTACATTGGCTCGACCACTGAGCGCGGTCTGCACCACCTGGTCTACGAGGTCGTAGATAACTCGGTCGACGAAGCGCTCGCCGGCTACGCCTCCAAAATTGACGTGACCATCCAGGCTGACGGCGGTGTTCGCGTAGAGGATGACGGCCGCGGTATTCCCGTGGATGAGCACCCCACCGAGCACAAGTCCACCGTTGAGGTCGTTATGACCGTGCTGCACGCTGGCGGTAAGTTTGGCGGCGGCGGCTACTCTGTTTCTGGTGGTCTGCACGGTGTGGGTATCTCCGTGGTGAACGCGCTGTCCACCCGCGTGATTACCGAGGTGCACCGCCAGGGCTACGCATGGCACATTTCTTTCTCTAATGGCGGTGTGCCGGACGGCCCCCTGCGTAAGGGTGAACCGTCCGATAAGACCGGTACCATTCAGACTTTCTACCCGGACCCGGAGATTTTCGAGACCGTCGAGTTCGACTTTGAGACTCTGCGCGCCCGTTTCCAGCAGATGGCATTCCTGAACAAGGGCCTGACCATCACCCTGACCGATGAGCGCGAGAAGTTCGTCGGTGACGAGGTTGCTGAAGAGAGTGAGAAGAAGGAAAACATCCTCAACCGCGTGCACGCGAACGCTGAGGGTTTCACGACTGTCACCTACCGTTACGACAACGGCCTGTTCGACTACGTACACTTCCTCAACGCAGGCGCGAAGACCATCGTGAACGAGGAGATTGTCTCCTTTGAAGCCGAAGACACTGAGCGCAACATGAGCCTGGAAGTGGCGATGCAGTGGACTGGCGCCTACAAGGAGTCCGTCTACTCGTACGCGAACACGATTAACACCCACGAGGGCGGTACTCACGAAGAGGGTTTCCGTGCCGCTCTGACCTCGCTGGTGAACCGTTACGCGCGTGAGAACAAGCTGTTGCGCGATAAGGACGATAACCTCACCGGTGAAGACGTGCGTGAGGGCCTGACTGCGGTGATTTCGATTAAGATTTCTGAGCCGCAGTTCGAGGGTCAGACCAAGACCAAGCTGGGTAATTCGGAGGCTAAGTCCTTCACCCAGCGTGAGGTGAACGATCACCTCGGCGACTGGTTCGGTCGTAACCCCGCGGTGGCGAAGGACATCGTGCGCCGCGCAATCACCGCCGCTCAGGCGCGTATTGCAGCCCGTAAGGCACGCGAGACGACCCGCCGTAAGGGCCTGCTGGAGACTAGCTCCATGCCCGGTAAGCTCAAGGACTGCTCCTCGAAGGACCCGTCGATCTCTGAGATTTACCTGGTGGAGGGTGACTCTGCGGGTGGTTCGGCTGTTCAGGGTCGCGACCCGAACACTCAGGCTATTCTGCCGCTGCGCGGTAAGATCCTGAACGTTGAGCGCGCTCGCCTGGACCGCGCCCTGTCCAACGCTGAAATTCAGGCGATGATTACCGCTTTCGGTACCGGCATTGGTGATGACTTTGATATTGAGAAGGCACGCTACCACAAGATTGTTCTGATGGCGGATGCGGACGTCGACGGCCAGCACATTACGACCCTGCTGCTGACTCTGCTCTTCCGCTTTATGCGTCCGCTGATTGAGGCGGGTTACGTGTACCTGGCTCAGCCGCCGCTGTACCGCATCAAGTGGTCGAACGCTCCACACGATTATGTGTACTCGGACGCTGAGCGTGATGAGGCTCTGGCTCGTGGTGCGGCGAAGAACCTGCGCCTGCCCAAGGATAACGGCATTCAGCGTTACAAGGGTCTGGGTGAGATGGACTACACCGAGCTGTGGGATACCACCATGGATCCGGCTCGCCGCACCCTGCTGCAGGTGAAGATGGAAGACGCAGCGGCGGCTGACCAGATCTTCTCTGTTCTGATGGGCGAGGACGTTGAAGCTCGCCGTGAGTTTATCCAGCAGAACGCAAAGGACATTCGATTCCTCGATATCTAGCCCGAAACGGCATATGCCCCGTATGGAATATGCCAAATGAGCTATATAGCCGAGCGAGTCATTGAGGAATGAGAAAGTAATGAGCGAAGAACAGCAGAATAAATCCACTGAGGTTGATGTAGTTAGCAACGGTGGCGCTGAAAATGTAGACCACCACGGTCACATTGAACAGGTGGACCTGCAGACCGAAATGCAGCGTTCCTACCTGGACTACGCAATGGCGGTTATTATTGGCCGCGCCCTGCCGGATGTGCGTGACGGCCTCAAGCCCGTGCACCGCCGCGTGATCTACGCGATGTACGACGGCGGCTACCGCCCGGACCGATCCTTCAATAAGTGTGCCCGCGTGGTTGGCGACGTAATGGGTCAGTTCCACCCCCACGGCGATAGGGCTATCTACGACACTCTGGTGCGTCTGATTCAGAGCTGGATTATGCGTTACCCGCTGGCTCTGGGTCAGGGTAACTTCGGCTCCCCCGGTAACGACGGTGCCGCAGCGCCTCGATACACCGAGACCAAGATGGCTCCCATCGCCCTTGAGATGGTGCGTGACATCAACGAAGACACCGTTGATTTCCAGCCCAACTACGACGGCAAGTCCCTGGAGCCTACCGTTCTGCCCGCGCGCATCCCGAACCTGCTGGTCAACGGTTCTTCGGGTATTGCTGTGGGTATGGCGACCAATATTCCGCCGCATAACCTGCGTGAGGTTGCTGAGGGTGTGGAGTGGTTCCTGAAGAACCCGCACGCCACCAATGATGAGCTGCTGAACGCTCTGATGGCGCGCATTAAGGGCCCCGACTTCCCCACCGGCGCACAGATTCTGGGCACCAAGGGCATTGAGGATGCGTACCGCACCGGTCGTGGCTCCATCACCATGCGCGCGGTGGTCAACGTGGAAGAAATCCACGGTCGTACCTGCCTGGTGGTCACTGAGCTGCCGTATCAGGCGAACCCGGATAACCTGGCGATTAAGATTGCTGAGCTCATCAAGGACGGTAAGGTCACCGGTATCGCGGATCTTCGCGATGAGACTTCGGGTCGTACCGGTCAGCGTCTGGTGATTGTGCTCAAGCGTGATGCTTCCCCGAAGGTTGTGTTGAACAACCTGTACAAGCACACCCAGCTGCAGGAGAACTTCTCCGCGAATATGCTCGCCATTGTTGATGGTGTGCCGCGTACCCTGTCCCTGGACGCGTTTGTGCGTCACTGGGTGGATCACCAGATGGACGTTATCGTTCGTCGTACCCGTTACCGTCTGCGTCAGGCGGAGGAAGAGGCGCACATCCTGCGTGGCCTGCTGAAGGCTCTGGATGCTCTGGATGAGGTTATTGCCCTGATTCGCCGCTCCCCCACCGCTGATGAGGCGCGTAGCGGCCTGATGGAGTTCTTGCAGATTGATGAGGCTCAGGCTCAGGCAATTCTGAACATGCAGCTGCGTCGTTTGGCTGCTTTGGAGCGTCAGAAGATTCAGGATCGTCACGATGAGCTGATGCGCATGATCGCTGAGTACAACGCGATTATTGCTTCGGAGACTCGCCAGCGCGAGATTATCTCTGAGGAGCTGGGCGAGATTGTGAACCGCTACGGCGATGAGCGTCGCACCCAGATTATGTACGGCTACAACGGCGACATGTCTATGGAAGACCTCATCCCTGAGGAAGAGGTCGTGGTTACGATTACTCGCGGCGGCTACATTAAGCGCACCCGCAGTGATCAGTACCGTAGCCAGCACCGCGGCGGTAAGGGCATTAAGGGTGCCTCGCTGCGCGGTGATGACGTGGTGGAGCACTTCTTTGTGACGACTACGCACAGCTGGATTCTGTTCTTCACGAACCTGGGTCGCGTGTACCGTGCGAAGGGTTACGAGCTGCAGGAAGCCGGTCGTGACGCGAAGGGTCAGCACATTGCGAACCTGCTGGAGTTCCAGGGCGGTGAGCATATTGCTCAGGTGATGGAGCTGAAGAGCTATGAGGATGCTGAGTACCTGGTGCTTGCTACTCGCGGCGGCATGGTGAAGAAGAGCCGCCTGAGCGATTACGATACGAACCGTACTGCCGGCCTGATTGCGATTAACCTGCGTGAGGGCGATGAGGTTGTTTCGGCGTTCACCGTTTCGGATAAGGACGATATTCTGCTGGTGTCGCGTAACGGTATGTCGCTACGCTTCCACGCTGATGATGCGTCGTTGCGCCCGATGGGTCGTTCGACCTCCGGTGTGACCGGTATGAAGTTCCGTGAGGGCGACGAGCTGATTTCTGCGAATGTGGTTACTGAGGGTTCCTTCGTCTTCGTGGTCACTGAGGGTGGTTACGCGAAGCGTACGAGCGTGGATGAGTACCGCGTGCAGGGCCGTAACGGCTTCGGCATTAAGGTTGCTAAGCTAGTTGAGGATCGTGGCGCCCTGGTGGGTGGCCTCATTGTGGACGAAGAGGACGAGGTGCTGGTGGTTATGGCCAGCGGCAAGGTCGTTCGTTCTAACGTGAATGAGGTTCCTGCGAAGGGACGCGATACTATGGGTGTTATCTTTGCAAAGCCCGGTAAGGGCGATTCTATTATTGGTGTTGCACGCAACCAGGATCGTCAGCTGGATGATAGCGACGATGAAACCACTGAGAACACCGAGGCTTCGGAGTCTTCTGAGGCGCCCGGTACGGACAACGAGGGTGAAGCGGCGGCTGCCGATCTCACCGCTACTGGAGGTAACTAATGAGCAGCACTCCCGCGAGCTCCTCTCCTGCGTCGGCACAGCGTTCGGCGTCGGCTGGTGCATCTAAGTCTTCGGGTGCGGCTAAGGCTGGCGCGCGTCGCCCGGCTCAGGCGCGTTCGGGCCAGGCTCGTCCTGGCGGTACCGCTAAGCGTCCTGTCGGCAAGCGCCCTGTAAACGCTAAGCGTCCGACCGGTTCGCGCCGTCAGCTGGTGCGTCCGGCGCCGCGTTCGAAGATTCGTCGTGCGCGTCTGGTGGTTCAGAAGGTTGATACGTGGTCGGTTGCTAAGCTGATCTTCCTGCTGTCTATTGCCCTGGGTATCGTGACCGTCGTGGCTTCGGTGATTCTCTGGCTGTTCCTGCAGGCTTCTGGTGCGTTTACCGGTGTGAACCAGCTGATTAGCTCGCTGGGTACCGGTTCGACCACTGTGGATATTTCGCAGATGATTTCGCTGGGTCAGGTTGCTTTGGTGACTACTATTTTTGCTGTGGTCAACACTGTGGTCTTTACTCTGCTGGGTATGATTGGCGCGATTCTGTACAACCTGGCTGCGAAGCTGGTTGGTGGCGTGACCTTGACTCTGAGTGATGAGTCCTAGTTTGTAGCTTTTGAGCTTTGTGTGCGGGCGGTTCTGTCTCTGGTGGAGGCGGTGCCGCCCGTTCTGCATGCCCCGCTCTGTATGCTCGGGAACCCCCAATATTAAAGTGTGATACAGAACATGCTTTTTCGATTTGGTGTTACCTTCAAACACCTGTATAGTTATATCTCGTTCTACGGAAGAAATTCCGCAGAAGGAGGGCGTATAGCTCAGACGGTTAGAGCGCTTCGCTGATAACGAAGAGGTCCCAAGTTCGATTCTTGGTACGCCCACTCCACACTATGAAAGGCAATAATGAAGAAATTATTGATTCTTGCTGTTCTTTCGTGTGTTACTGTGATGGTTCTGAAAAAGTACCAGAGCAATGAGGTCGTGAAGGCTTGGAAAAATAACTAAACAGTGGTTTCCGCTGAGACGGGGGCGTGGCGCAATT
This sequence comes from Rothia sp. HMSC066G07, assembly GCF_001814485.1. Classification (NCBI taxonomy): domain Bacteria; kingdom Bacillati; phylum Actinomycetota; class Actinomycetes; order Micrococcales; family Micrococcaceae; genus Rothia; species Rothia sp. HMSC066G07. The sequence continues at coordinate 33,204 of NZ_KV816917.1, forward strand.
GGTAGCGCATCTGCTTTGCAAGCAGAGGGTTAGGGGTTCGAGTCCCCTCGCCTCCACTTTCCGGTGATTATAGCAAGAGGGAAACGCCTGGTTCCATTCCGAACCCAGAAGCTAAGACTCTTCGCGCCGATGGTACTGCACTTTTGTGGGTGTGGGAGAGTAGGTCATCGCCGGTTTATTTTTGAGAAAGACCCCGTATCGAAAGATGCGGGGTTTTTTGTTGTATTCGCCGAAGTTGTTGTATCTGCTGATGTGATGCGGGGGAATAGATGCGAATACCTCGCGAAGTTGATGTGCTGCGTGCGCCGCGGGTATAGATTCAATTCTTCGTGATATTCGAATGTGCACGGCTGTAGGAAACCCCTACTGTGGAGAATGTGCTCCGCAGAAAGCCCCGCGCCGTAAAACCCACAGGGGTGTCCCGTGTGGGTAGCTCGGTGACCTAAATGAGGTCTGAATAATAAAGGTGTGTCACAAAAAGAAAGCTGGGAGGTTCCTGAAAGTGAACACTTGGTGAACACACTTTAGCCTCTTGATGGATATAATCACCCCTCTCCCCCGCACTCTCGCATAAGCCACATAAACCAACTTAAGCATTCCGATAGGTGCACCCTTTTTTCCGCGGAATATCGGGAGAGTTTCCCCTGAAATATGGGCTCTATAGTAAAACCCTCATAAAAATCCGCTCAATGCCGTGGGTTTATCTGTTATTTCGTGTTAATTCGGAATACTTTAGATTTCGCGAAAACCGACAGATAATTTTCTTGTGACTACAGAACTCATTATTCTCGTGATCGTGGTGCTGACCGCGCTCGCCTTCGACTTTACGAATGGCTTCCACGACACCGGCAACGCGATGGCAACCTCCATCGCCACCGGTGCGCTGAAGCCTAAGACCGCCGTGGCGCTGTCTGCGTCCCTGAACCTCGTCGGCGCGTTCCTCTCTGTTGAGGTGGCACGCTCGGTTGGTAGCGGCATCGTGAACCTGGATCGTATCGATGTAACAACAGACGGCCCGGCGCTGATGCTTATCGTCTTTACCGGCCTGGTTGGCGGCATCCTCTGGAATGTTTTGACCTGGCTTCTGGGTCTTCCCTCCTCCTCATCGCACGCTCTGTTTGGTGGCCTGATTGGTTCGGCTATTGTCGCGATCGGCTTTGACGGCGTGCAGTGGATGGGCGTTCTGTCCAAGATTATTGTTCCCGCGGTCCTCTCCCCCGTCATTGCGGCTATTGTGGCGGCAACCGGCACCTGGCTGGTCTACCGTATCGCTGCTCCGGTGGCTGACGACCGTAAGCACGGCGGCTTCCGTAAGGGACAGGTCGCGACCGCATCCCTGATGTCTCTGGCGCACGGCACTAACGATGCGCAGAAGACCATGGGCGTGATCTTCCTGGCTCTGGTTGCTTCGGGCACCCTGAGCAACGATGATGCGATCCCCCTGTGGGTGAAGGCTTCCTGTGCTATCGCTATTGCTCTGGGTACTTACCTGGGTGGCTGGCGTATTATCCGCACCCTCGGTAAGGGCATCGTTGAGGTGGATACCCCGCAGGGCGTTGCCGCTGACGGTGCATCTGCTGCGATTATTCTGACCTCTTCCCACTTCGGTATGGCTCTGTCGACCACTCACGTGGCGTCCGGTTCGATTCTGGGTAGTGGTCTGGGACGTAAGGGTGCTGAGGTTCGCTGGTCTGTTGCTGGCCGCATGGTGGTTGCTTGGCTGATTACCCTGCCGGCTGCCGCGATTGTGGGTGCTCTGACCTGGTTGATTGGTCACGGCCTGAATGCTCTGACCGGCACCCAGTTTGTTGGCGAAATGACCGTGTTCGCTCTGCTGGTGATCTTCTGCTTCCTGATGTGGCGTCATTCCCAGAAGGACAACATTGACGCTTCGAACGTGACTGGCGACTGGGATGAAAAGGAAGGCGCTGCAGTCACCAGCGCTGACGCATCCGCAGATCAGACCCTTGCTACTGAGAAGGCAGGTTCGTAGTCGTGGAATATCTGATGGACATTGTGAACAAGGTTATTCCGGTGCTGATTGCCGGTTTGTTCTTTGGCGCGGGCCTTCCGGCGCTCTATGCGCTGGGTCTGCGTATGCTGGCTGGTCGTACCGAGTACACCGCGGACGGCAAGCTCGTTGAAATTGAGCCTCCGGGAACGGCGGCGAAGATTGCTGCGTTCTGCATTTTTGCTATTATCGTAGCAATCGTAATCATCGGTATTCTCTGGGTCGCTAAGGACTTTATCGACCACACTTTCGGCTGGAATATCTTCGGCGTAACCGGTGGAGGCCACTAATCCCGTGAACACTAAATTGCATATGATGACTGCTTCGAAGGAGGGGCTCGATGCCTGATAAGAGCATGATCTCTCGAGTAATCGACTGGCTGAGCGTCGGGTATCCCAAGGATGTTCCGGTGCAGGACCGCGCGGCAGTGATGGCTATTTTGAAGATGCGTCTGACCGATGAGCAGCTGCAGGAAGTTGTTCGTCAGCTCATGCAGTCTCGCGCTGCCCGTGGTGAGGCGTATGTGAGTGACCAGCGCATTAATGAGTACATTCGCCGCGTGGTGGACCATACTCCGACTCCTCAGGATATTGACCGCGTCGCTAAGATTCTTGGTGCACACGGCTTCCTGATTGCGGAGAACCACGTGAACGAGGATGCGGAGCCCACCGCAGGCGGCACCGAGTACGTTGCGTATGAGGATCCGACGACCGGCGAGATTCGCATTGCGGAGCTTGCTGCTGAGTCGGCTAATATCCCGGCTCCGAATGCTACTTCGGCTGAGGAAGCTTAAATAATCTGCGCTGAGAGTTCAGAGCTCTCATGAAGCTTGTGACCTATGGGGTGGACTGAGTCCACCCCATAGGTTTTCTTTATGCCCTTGCGATGGATGCGCAGCGGGTTGTCGGCATGCGCATAGGTGCGGGCGGTATTCTAGAGGGACTTCACTCCCCTCAAACCGTTGGTGGGCTTTGCGCTCGCCCTGCATCCTGGAGATTCTGTGTCTTCTTCCCCTTCTTTGGAACCCGAGAACTCTCACATTCCCGATACTTCTACCCGGGGAGCCTCTCAGGGCTCTTCTGAGGCAGCATCCGTTGCCGCTGAGGACTCTGTGACTAAGACCCCCTCTACCCGCGTAGATGCCGCTAAAGAGGCTATTGCCGGGCAGGTGCGCCGCCTCGTGGTGCCCCGCCGTTCCCTGCTTCTGACCGGCGGCGTGGTTGCCGCCGCCGGGGTGCTTGCCGCAATGCCGCAGATCGCCGCCACCGGTGTGCTGGGTGAGGACGCGGCGGTGGTGGTTTCAAATGAGAAGCTGCTGGCGCGTCGTGAGCGTCTGGTTCGCGAGAATATTGATACCCGCTACCTGAAGATTGAGTCGCTGGGGCGTATCTATGTGGGTAAGGGGCGTAGTGAACAGGATCTGCGCCTGGTGGGTTCTTTCTCCCTCACGCAGGCGGCGCAGGCCGACTTGGCAGCGGCTGCTACAGCGCTGACGAATCTGTCCGTTTATGGCTCTTTGCATCGGCTGAGCGTCACCTACGGAGGTGTGGACTCGGCGAATGACCCGCAGAACATCGCTAATACCGCTACGGATGCGCCGGTGAGCCCGCTGCGCGTGAATGAATCGGCAACCCTGAAGGAAGAGCAGTGGCTGAAGGTGCTGACCGCTAATGCGGCGTTGGGTACCACCGCGAGCTATGCGCAGGTGGGCCTGTTGGCCGATGAGCTGCGTCTGAACGCCGTTGTGATTGATGAGAACTATGAGTCCCTGCTGAAGCGCTTCCGTACTCTGGCTGAGCTGGATTTGAAGAACGAGCGGGTGCAGCAGGTTCACCTGAATATTCAGTTGGCTCCGGAGAAGGCGCTGAGCCTGCCCTCGGGCGCGCAGTCGAAGATTTCGGTGAGTGTTGCCGAGTCTTCGCGTGTGGCAACGGTCGCTGATGTGTTGTCGAAGGCCGCCACGAAGAAGGAACTGAATACTTTGGCGTCGTTCTCGCTGGTGTGGAATGCTCGCGAGAAATATCCGTCGGCGAGCCAGTGGGATGGGTTCAAATTGGGTTTCACGGCTCCCGAGTCGAAGGAGGAGTCCGCGAAGGAGGCGCAACGCACCGCGGTTCGTAAGTATCTGCAGGAAGTGAGCGGTCCGCTGCAGGCTCTGACGAAGCGTGAGGCGACGGTGCCGGGTGAGGTTATTACCTAAACCCCTCAGTAATGTGATGGGTCTAACTAAAAAAATGTGCCTGGGGATTTGGTGAAGCCGCAAAAGGTGTTATAGACTAGTAGGGCACCGCGGGGGCGTGGCGCAATTGGTAGCGCATCTGCTTTGCAAGCAGAGGGTTAGGGGTTCGAGTCCCCTCGCCTCCACTTTCCGGTGATTATAGCAAGAGGGAAACGCCTGGTTCCATTCCGAACCCAGAAGCTAAGACTCTTCGCGCCGATGGTACTGCACTTTTGTGGGTGTGGGAGAGTAGGTCATCGCCGGTTTATTTTTGAACCGAGAACCCCATGTCGAAAGACATGGGGTTCTTTGTGTATCCGGGAAATATCAAGGGGATACCCGGGGAAGGTTAGCGCTCTAGCTACAGCCACCTCCCCCCTCCAAAACCAAGAAAAACCCAAAACAATAGCCGCCCGCCAGAGCAGAAACTCTAGCGGGCGGCTATCTTTCATAAAGCACTCCCTCACGCCGCCAGCGGCGCCTCAGAAAGCCTTAGAGAAAAAGATACAGGGAACGCTTATGCGTTCTTCCAGGGGTCCTCTACGGGACGAGCTGCGTTGTAAGCTGCTGCGCCTGCAACACCCAGAGCAACCAGCAGACCCAGGAACGCCAGGCCCTTACGGGGGCGCTTGCCGCCGTTACGCTCAATACGAGCCAGTTCCTTCTCAGCGGCGCGAACGGTCTTCGCGGTAGCCTTACGAGCCTTCTTCAGCGCCTTCTTGTTGCCGGTCAGCTTCTCAGCGAACATCTCAGCGGTCTTGCCTTCCAGCGCGGACTCAACAGCAGCCAGGGAAGAGACAACAGCCTGAGCCTTAGCAGCCTTGCGTGCCTTACGCTTCTTGCAGCAGAACATGGGGTGACCTCCATCGGTTGAAATGCGCCAGCAGGCAGAAAACGCCGCCGCGCGCGTAGTGTTCACCTCTCAGGATATTCAATTCCCGCCCAAAAAGCCCGCCCAACGGTGCGCCCGGGGCGAAAAAACATGTTAGATGGCGAATGAGCGCCACCCCGTGCCACAATAGAGCCATGACTAATGCAACTGCTAAGGCAACTATCCACACTAACTACGGTGACATTGTCGTCGAGCTCTTCGGCAACCACGCACCGCTGACTGTTGAAAACTTCATCGGCCTCGCTGACGGCTCCCGTCAGTGGAAGCACCCCCGCACCGGTGAAATCATGAACACCCCCCTGTACAAGGACGTCGTGTTCCACCGCATCATCAAGGACTTCATGATTCAGGGTGGTGACCCCCTGGGCATGGGCGTTGGTGGCCCCGGCTACCAGTTCAAGGACGAGATTCACCCCGAACTCTCCTTCTCCAAGCCCTACCTGCTGGCAATGGCTAACGCAGGCCCCGGCACCAACGGTTCTCAGTTCTTCATCACCACCGTTGAGACCCCTTGGCTGAACGGCCGCCACACCATCTTCGGTGAGGTTACCGACGAGGCATCCAAGAAGGTTGTTGACGCTATTGAGGGCGTTGAGACCGGCTTCCAGGACCGCCCGGTCAAGGACGTTGTCATCTCCTCGATCGACATCGAAAAGCTCTAATAAACCCCATCGGAAGGCTCATACGAGCATTCTGCTGAAGGTGTTGAGAAAACACGTATAGTTCAGGGGCCCGCCAGGATTCTTCCGGTGGGTCCCTGCGCTTATATGCCCGCGCGCGCCATCCCCCGCACACCACCCCGGTTGATCCGGTACACAACCCCTGGAGGTTCAGTGGAGAACTTTCCCAACTACGCAGGCTACGGGCAGACCCCAACCGTCTGCGTCAACCACCCCAACCGCGTTAGCTACGCCCAGTGCAAGCGCTGCAACCGCACCGTCTGCGGCGAATGCCAGGTAGCGCTGGATGTGGGCATGGTCTGCCCCGACTGCTACCGCGACCTCACGGGCGGCAGCTCGAAGGCGCAAGGTTCGAAAGCACAGGGCTCATTCCTGGCGCGCCACTGGCACATTACGTACACGCTCATTCTGATTAACGTCGCGATGTACGGTCTGCAGCAGATCATTCCCAATGAATGGGTGGTTAGGCACGGCAACATCTGGTGGCCCTACGTCCAGCATGGCGAGTACTACCGCATCATCAGCTACGGTTTTCTGCACATGCAGAACGACCCGATGCACCTGGTGTGGAACATGATTAACCTCTTCATCTACGGCGTGTCCCTCGAACGCATGATGGGGCGGTGGAAGTTCCTCCTCGTGTACCTGGGCTCTATCGTCTTCGGCGCCCTCGGCGTGTACGTGCTGGCATCTGACACCAGCGTGGTGGGTGCCTCCGGTGGTCTATTCGGCCTCATGGGCTCTTTCTTGACCCTGCTAATCATCAGGAAGCAGAAGGACACCGCACGCCTCTTTATTCTGCTCATGGGTATTGATGTTGTGCAGAGCCTCTTCCACCCGAATATTTCCCACGCGGGACACTTTGGCGGTCTTGTCAGTGGCGCGCTCGCGACCCTGCTGATTATTCCGTTCGTGAAGAAGCCCGAGTCATCTGAATCTTCGGAGCCGCCGCAACAGGGCCTGCAGCGGCGGTTCAAGGGCCGCTATTGAGCCTGAAACCCGCGGAAATCCGCCTCGGAGTCGGGTTATCCACAGCAGTTTTCCACATTGTGTATAACTACATTCGTGTAATTCCACGAGTGTGAGTACATGTTAAAAACCTGTGGATACAGGCTAGAATGACCGAATTACACAGAGTGAATTACACGGGTGTAAGAGTTTTCCCCAGATTTCTCCACAGATGTGGAAAACCTTAAATACCAGGGTGTGTGTAATTACAAAAAATTCCGGTGCTACGCACCAACAAAATGTGCCCGGAAGGATAAACCTTCCGGGCACTTTTGCGTATCGAGCCCCTCACGGGGCGAAGAAGCAGCGGGCGCGAACCTAGTTCGCCTGAGCCTCCGCCTCCTCAACCTCCTCGGGGGTCAGCTCCACGCCGGTGTACAGGCGGAACTGCTCAGCAGCCTGCAGAGCAATCACCTCACCACCGTGAATAACTTCCTTGCCGGCCGCACGAGCCGCACGAATCAGCGGAGTCTCAACGGGCATTGCCACCACGTCGAAAACAACCTGCGCCTCGGCAATAGCCTCTTCGGGGTAGGACAGCTCCTCGCTCTCCTCACCGCCGGCCATGCCAATCGGGGTCACGTTCACCAGAATTGGTGCACGCAGGTTACCCACCTCCGGCGCCCACGCGTACTCGTAACGCTCGGCCAGCGCGCGGCCGGTCTCCTCATTGCGGGCAATAATCATGCCCTGCGAGAAGCCCGCGTCGAAGAACGCACCAGCCACCGCAGCCGCCATACCACCCGAACCGCGCAGCAGGAACGGCAGAGAGGGATCCACGTTATGCGAACGCAGCAGGGAAGCCACCGCAATCACATCCGTGTTGTACGCCTTCAAGAAGCCGTCAGTGTTCACAATCGTGTTCACTGCGCCAATAACCGCAGCCGAGTGGTCCATATCGTCCATCAGCGGGATAACAGCCTGCTTAAACGGCATAGACACCGAGCAGCCACGAATACCCAGAGCACGCACGCCGGCGATAGCACCCTCAATATCGGTGGTGGTCATCGCCTTGTACAGGTAATCCAGACCGTGCTTCTCGTACAGGTAATTGTGGAACTTAATACCGTGATTCGACGGGCGACCAGACAGGGAAATGCAGACCGTCGTATCGCGGTTCAGCGCCGGGCGAGCCATCTTAAGCCTCGCCGCCAGCGTCGAGAGTGTTCTCAATCAGCTTCTTCACCTTGTTTCGGCTCACCAGGTCAGCGACCACAAAGTGGGTGTCGCCGGTGTCCACGGTGGGGACGGTCGCGTTGCCGTCGTTGAGGGACTTCACGTGCGCCTCAGCCTGCGGATCCTCCCAAATGTTCACCCAGGTAGCGTGGTCGCCCAGCTCGCCCAGCTTAGAATCCAGAGCCTCGCAGTAGGGGCAGCCGGGGCGCCAATAAATGACGACGCCGCCATCCTTCATGACCTCGCGTGCCTTCTGCTGATCGGACTGCTGACGTTCAAACATAGTTCCTCCATAGACGGGGTGCTCCGCGGTCTTCAGGAGGCGCTGAAACCTGCCTGAGGGCGCAAGCTCAATAAGTTGACATATCAAGCATAGCTGAGCGTGCAGGGGCGGGGGAGAGGTCCTCATAGGGCGAACGCCCGCGCCGCACTCCCACAACCCGTGCAGCACTCCCGCAGAAGCCTTCACCCTGCGCTCAAGAAGCCTTCACCCTGCGCATTAACGGCATACGCCCCACACCAAGGTTGCCGGACCAATGATGCGGGGCGTATACAGTTCGCGAGAAAGCGCGAGTACTTGTGCTGAGTAAGAGTAAAAGAAGAGTGAAAACAGGCTACCATGCGGTAACCGAAGCTGAGCAATATGCCGAGTGAGTCGGTGAATGAAAGAACCCAGGCGGGGCAGAACGCCCCATTATTTGAGAGAGATGTTGAGTGAAAGCCGTTGAGTGAAAGCCTGTAATGCAAACCCAGGGAAATGGCGCCCTACCCCACGAGGAAGCGAGGCAGGGCGCCAATCCAAAGGAGGCTATCGCCTTACTTGCCGAACTTCTCGGTCAGCTTGGAGACGTTCTCGGTCACGACCTCTTCAACCTTGGCAACGTGCTCGTCGGTGACGACCTCCTTGCCAGCCTTCTCGTTGATGACTTCCTGAGCCTTGTCGAGGCCCTGCTCAACGGTACCCTTGATATCGAAGCCCACGGGGGCCTCCTTTCTGCGCTTTCGCGCTCTAAAGCCTCACTCTTGGTGAGGGGCCTGCCCGGAGCGGGCAGAAAACTGGAGTGTGATGCTTTGGTGGACGAAACCTGCAAGCTGGGCTTGTATGTGACGGTCGAACCCAGTGTAGATGCCATCCATATGCCGGACTATAGGCATCAAAACTTTACAGCTCACGGATTGCGTCCGTCGATAAGTGTACATACCCGCGAGGGCAAGAAAAACCACCCTCAGAAAACGTGGCGCCACTTTTGACCAACGACCAAAAAATTATGGCTTATCAGCGCGTTATTACGGGGGATAACCGGAGGAAAATTGCAGAAACTCGCAGGAAACTTCCAGCTAAGAATATTGTTCAAACCCCTGAAAAAACACCCCTATGACACCCCGCCGATTTATGACAGACCTCAGCGCCCAACCCTACAACACCGGAATATCCGTAGGAGCAGCGCCCGCAGCCCAATCATGAGACGCCGCAAAACCAGCAACCATCGGCAAAAAACGAGGCGCCGCATAGCCGCGCACAGCATACGCAGTCGCCACCGCATCCGCGGCAGCCTCCAGCTGAGAGGTCGGAATCAGCGCCATCACCGCGCCACCAAAACCACCACCCACAATACGGGCACCCAACGCGCCCCGATCCAGGCACACCTGCACCGCATCATCAATCTCAGGGCGAGAAACACGCAACTCATCACGCATCGATACAAACGACTCCGTGAAAATGCGGCCCGCCTCCTCAAACGCCGCAAAGCCCAGCTCATCAGCATGTTGCAGCAAATAGCTCGCACGACCCACCAGAGTCATATCGTGGAACGCATGACGCACCCAACCACGCGGGAACGAACACGGACGACCCGCATCCTCCAGAGCATCCAAGGCACGATTCACCGAAGAATCCACCAAGTCAGCACGCCACGCCTTTGCCGCACGCGCATCCATACCCGCACACGACAAATCCTCCGGTAGGGCATCACGCAAAAAACGCAGACCCAAAGCGTCAGCGCACGTCTCAGACGCCGCACGACGAGCCGCAAAACCGCCATCCGTCAGCTCATGCGGAGTGTTCGTATCGATCACCAAAAAACTCAGGCCATGCTGGGCAATATCCACCGCAACCGGCTCAATCGAAAAATCACGGAAATCAATCACCAGAGCCTGCTCCGGATACGAACGCAACGACGCCGTCTGATCCAGGCCACCCGTATGCGCGCCAGCCACCTTATTCTCAGCCGTAATACACACCTGAGCCAGACGCGCACGCAAAGCATCACTATCAGCCGGGGTAGCATCCGCCTGCGGGCACTCCTCACGCACCGGACACGAGAGCTCCAACAACGCCAACGCCGTCGAACACTCCAAAGCCGCCGAAGACGACAAACCGCCACCCACCGGAACACGAGAATTAATCAGCAGGTCAGCACCAAACTCATCGGGCAGCATAATATCCCTGCCACCCTCCTGGTTCATCGCCCACGCAACACCCGCCACATAGGTGAACCAGCCCTTCAAATGCCCCGGCTGAATATCGCGAATCACAACCGTGCGTTCATCGCCGGGCATCTGCAACGACGAAGCACGCAGCACGCCATCGCGACGCAACGCACCCGCCACATAGGTGCGGTACGGAAGCGGCATCGGCAGACACGAGCCGCCCAAAAAATCAATGTACTCGCCCAAAAGATTTAGGCGCCCAGGCGCCGACCACACACCATCAGGCTCATAACCGTATGCGGTAATAAACTCCTCACGCACACGCGCAATCTCCGCGCTATGGTCCGGAAGAGCCGCCCACTGGGCGGTAGCGGTCATCGACATGGAACACCTCTGATCAAGCCCCGAAAGGGGCGCTAGGACGTAAACGACACCCCACCTGTACCCGACACCCAACGGGCATCAGCGCAAGCACGTGTCACCTCTAGACTAAAGCAGAGCACCAACGAACATCGACTCAGCCGCCAAACCGCACCAGTTTCAATCCGCACAAATTTCAGTGCACGGCAGGGGAGAGGCACACAAGAAGGCGCGTAGCCTACGAATACGCAAACTCCCGATACGCAAAAGCCCCGCACCCCACAAAGGGGGCACGGGGCACCATACATAACTAATAAACCAAAAGAAGGTGATTACGCATCCTGCGTATAGGGCTCCTGCACCACCATCATCGAATCAATCGCAGAGAGCAGATCCTGACGGTAACGGTTAAACGCATTCTCAATCAGAGGAACATCGCCACTCGCCACAGCCTCCTGCGGAGAAATCAGCGGCAGAGTCTGATACTCCTCCACCAGGCTCAACGCAATATGAGTCAACAAACGAGCACGACGAAGAGCCTCCGCATGACCCAAACCAAGAGCCTGGAACTCATGAGCCATCGCCACCACCGGCTTCAACTCACGCGGGTGCAGCGTCAAGCTCAAACGCACCACCTCAGGGCACTCACGAATCGGGTAGAGCAAGGAAAACAGCGTATCGCCGCGGCGAATCATCGAAGCGCGAATAGCCTCCGGATTCGGCTCAGCCTCCTCAGACATCGACTTCGGGGCACGAGCCAGAATGTAATCCGCCAACAGAATCAGAAGCTGCTGCTTATTCTTCACGTGGTAGTACAGGGCGCCGGGAGCCACGTGAAGCTCCTGAGCGAGTCGGCGCATGGAAAGGTCCGCCAAACCGTAGGTCGCCAAGACCTCGTAGGCGGTATCTAGAATCTTTTCACGGGAAAGTACCACCCTTTCATTTTAGGGTGTTCAAATCTGTAACGTGAGCAAGATGCACCCCGCGGCAAACAAAAACCCCACAAATACGCGGCACAAACCCAAAAAGCAATGTTGATTCTCACTCACCCGGAGCGAACGTTTCGCGTTTCACGAGCAGTTTTAACACCAAAAACACCCCAAAACACGCAGAACTGAGCTGCCGCCCACGCTCTCGGCATAAATTCATGTCTTAAACCGCCCAAAACCGCCAAGACAGGCAAACCTCGCGGGCGCCCACCCCAAAATCAGGTGTTTAATATTCGGTATGAGCAATGCATTTTCTGAACTAATCGAGCGCGCCACCGCAGGCGAAGGCCTCAACCGCGAAGAAATCCACACCCTCCTCGTGGACGGTGAAGGCCAGGACTTCGCTCTCATTGAGGCAGCCTCCGTCGTGCGCCGCAACGAATTCCGCAACATGATTGCAATCCACACCGAAGATGAAGCACTCGCCGATGCACTCGGCACCCGCTCCATCGCCGTAGATTCCTACGACGTGCTGGACATCTCCCGCGACATCGACTCCGAAGAGCTCGCGGCAACCATCGAACGTATTGCTGAATCCTCCGCCATCGGCGTGACCGTACTGCTGCCCGAAAATGCAGTACCCATGATGCTGATGCGCGTGCTGTCCATCCTGCGCCTGGCGGCACCTGCCAAGGTCATTCACCTGCCCGAAGGCTACGAGCAGTCCCTGCGCTCGCTGACCTCCCTCGCAATGCACGTGGTCAGCGCCATCACCATTACCGACGACATTGAGCAGTGGCCCATGGTCAACGAGGTGCTCAAGGCTCTGCGCCACGGCGGCATCGTCATTTCCGGTACCGCTGGACGTGACGCCCTCGCAGGCTACCTGCGCTACCTCTCCGACCTCGGCGTGGACCTCATGGGTCACCGCGACGCACGCGGCTCCGCCTGTGGCTCGGTTGACGGCGGCGGATGCGGTTGCGGTTCGGGTGGCTGCGGTAGCCACGAGGAGCCGGCACCTTCCGCTGGTGGTTGTGGCTGCGGCTCGGGCGGATGCGGTTCCTCCGCTGAAGCTCCCGCTGAGCCTCACGGTCACTCTCACGGCGGCGGTGGCTGCTGCGGTGGCCACGATGAGCCGAAGGAAGAAAAGGGTGGATGCTGCGGCGGCCACGACGAGCCCGAGCCGGTCGTCGAAGAAGCCCCCGCTGGTGGCTGTGGCTGCGGTGCTGGCGGTTGCGGATCCAAGTAACCTGCTAGGGGTTCTTGCCCCAAGCTTTATATTCCAAATATAGAATTTTCCCCTGAATAACCTGCTGAAAAGTAAGGATATTCAGGGGAAACTCTATATTCCGTAAAGGGTATTAGGCTCAGAGGTAAACAATTCCAGAATAAACGCTACAGAACCCCCATATCCGAAAAACGGAATGAACCCCTCCGGTAGAGTAGAAAGACGTAGCCGACTAATCCTAGCCGCGCGAAAGGAACAACACCGGACCAATGCTTTACCTCTCCGTTATTGTCATCATCCTGCTTGCGACCGTATTCATGGTCAGCGTCGGTGACCGACTCAACCTGCCCTGGCCGGTCATGATGACCCTGCTCGGTGCCGCCGCGCTCTTCATTCCCAACCGACCGGACCTCACCATCGACAGCGACATCATCCTGCCGATCTTCCTTCCGCCGCTACTGTGGGCCATCGGCGTTAAATTCTCCTGGGGTACTCTGCGTCGCCGCTGGAAATCCGTACTCCTCTACTCGGTCCTACTCACCACCGTCTCTGCCCTGGCGATTGCCGGCGCAACCATATGGTGGGTCCCCGGCATGACCATCGCCGTCGCCCTCGCTGTGGGTGCAGCTGTGTCCCCGCCCGACCCCGTTGCCGTGGAGGCGGTCGCCGAGCCCGTCGGCATCCCCCGTCGACTCATCGGCACCCTGCAGACCGAAGGTAGCTTCAACGACGCTATCGCAATCGTGCTCTTCCACGCCGCAATCCACTCCATGACTAGCGGCCACCATATTGACCCGCTCTCCGTTGCCAAGGACTTCGTGCTCGGCTCGATTCTCGCGGTCATTATTGGTTACATCTTCGGCTGGCTCGGCGGCTACGTGCGCCAGCGCGCCCACGACGTGGTCACCAGCAACGCCGTGACCCTCGTGATTCCCTTCGGTGCCTACCTAGCTGCTGAAAGCGTGCACGCCTCCGGCGTTATTGCCGTGGTCATCGGCGCTATCCAGTTCACCAGCACCAAGTACATGGCGGCGCTCGAAGCGGAAGAACGCCTCTCCTCCACCTCCTTCTGGCAGATCATTGAGCTGCTCATGACCGGTGTCGCCTTCGGCCTCATCGGCCTGCAGGCAAGTAGCATCATCGCCACCGCCGATCCCTCTCGTATCGCCGGTCTCTTCGGCAACGGCGCCATGGTCGCACTGGTTGCCATCCTGGTGCGCCTCATTTGGTTCACCATCGTCTGGCTCGCAGGGCGCAAGAACCCCATCCACGAGGGTGCCCCCGAAAGCTTCGCCGAAGTTATCGTCATGACCTGGTCCGGCATGCGAGGCCTCGTGACCCTGATTCTTGCCCTGTCCATCCCCGTGGTCAACGGCACCGAACAGGTCCGCCAGGACGCCATCGTCATGATGCTCTCCGTGCTCTTCTTCACCCTCGTGCTGCCTGGCCTGACCCTGCCCATGCTCGTGAAGGTCCTTGGCGTGCGGGCTAACCATGAAGAAGAAACCGCCGTACCCGAGCTGCTCCAAATTGCGCAGGACGCCGCCCTTGAAGCGCTACAGGCTGAAGCGAAGGCAACCACCGACCCGGAAACCTACGCTCGCGTGAAGGAAATGTGCTCCGCCATTACCCGCCGAGACGAAATTAGTGAGGCACTGCCCGAAGAATACAAGCAGTACATGGAGAAACTTAAGGACAAGAGGAACGACTTCGTGCGCCTGCGCGACGCCGCCCTCGTCGCCGCGCAGAATGAGGTCATTGCGGCGCAGGACCGCTACGACTCCCACGACGTGACCCGCGTGGTGCGTAAGCTGGACATCCTGGCGCAGGCTGAAAGCATCCGCTCCTCCGGCATGTTCATTCTGCCCGCCATGACCGCCGGCGCGGTCGCCATGGAACGCTACAACCTCTGGAAGAAGCACCAGGGCACCCTGAGCACCCGCGCAATCCCCGTGGTGGAAAACGCGCCCGCCTCGCCCCTGGTCACCAACGAGGTAACCCCCAAGTCCTAGCCGGTACGCCCGTGCGCGAACACTACGTTTCTGCCCCTGCCTACGCCACCGAGATAAGCCATCTGGTCTTTAGCTCACAGGCGATAGACAGGGGCAGAAGCAGATTAAGCCTCAAGTATCACCTAAAATGAGACAGGAAACGTAGTGAACGTACGTTAGCTCTCTCAAACTCACGAACACATTGAAAGTAGACATGGATTTCAAGACTCTCTCGCCTGCGTACCTGACCTCCCTCGGCGTAATTTTTTGCGGCGCGCTCATGGTCGGATCCTCTAGTCCCTGGCTCATCTGGCTGGGCTGGATCCTTCTCATCCTCGCGCTGGGTCTGAATGTCCTCGCCTTTGTGCTGTCCGTGGGTAAGGCGAAGGGTGACCCGACCCCCGCACTGGTGACCAACCTGGACGGTTTCGAATCCTCCGTGGAGAACCGTATCCGCGAGCGCGCAGAGCACCGCCGTGAAGAGCGTGAAGCTGCTGAGCACGAAGCTGCTGAGCAGTCAGCGGAAGCAACCGCAGAGGCTGAGCATGAAGTGGCTCCCGTTGAAGCCGCTGAGGCTGTTGAGGCGACCGAGCACGCTGAAACTGCAGAGGCTACCGAGGTTCGTGAGGAAGAGCCCACCGAATCCCAGCCGATTGTTGAGCGTGCATCCGGCCGCATGAGCGTTCTGCCCTCGCGCCCCCGTTCGGGTCGCGCCACCAAGCCCCGCTCCAATGCGCGCTAGGTAGGTCGGTAGTGAATACGAAGTTTTTGCTCTCCCCGGCGTACCTCGCCTCTATCGCCCTGATGCTTTCCGGTGCGGTGCTTTCCGGTGGTCGGTTCATGCTGATCGGCTGGATTCTGTGCATTGTGGGTGTCTGCCTGAATGCCATGACCCTGGTGGTGCTGACGAACCGCGAGCAGCTGTACACCATGGAGGCGAAGGCTGCCCGAGGCACCCGCCGCGGCTTTGATGACCGCCCCGCTGTGGTGCAGCGATTGGACGAGGCTCCGGCTACTGACAGCGCAGACGAAGGATCTGCGGAGTCCGTCGAGGAAGCCGCAGAAGAGCCTGCTGAAGCACCCGCACAGAAGACCAACTAGGGTGTAACCCCTAAGACGTAAAAGACCCCCGCAGAGGGTATCTGACGTAAATAAAAGACCGTAACCGCCCCCCGTACAGGGGAGTGGTTACGGTCTTTTGGGTGCCTGAACACTCACCTCGACTAACGCTCGTCGAATACTTTTTGGGAGGGGCGAGCGAGCGCAGCGGGGTCTTTAGCGCTGAGTGCCCAGCTTCTGTGCCGCGAAATCCGCGTACTCTTGCACGTGCGCGCGAGCCTGCTTGGTCAGCGCCTTATTCTCATCCAGGATGCGCGTCGACTGCGCCGCCATCAGCTCCAGGTACTGGCGGTTGCGGGTCTTTTTCCATGCGGTGCGTGCCGCCTCCAGCTCGGCGAAATCGTTGAGAGCCTGACGCTGCATCGTGTACCGCACCCACATGAGCACCAGAATCAGCACCAGCGGAATGAGGCACGCCCAGCTCTGCCACAGCCCGTACAGTGCCGCCGCAATGGCGCCCAAAACAATCAGCACCGGGGAAATCGAGACGATGGGGGAGTCCGGGCGGTTCTTCTGGTTCTTCACGAGTGATTCACGCGCCATAGCGCGGAAGGTGTCAGAGAAGCTGGACGGGTCGTAAGACTGGGCAGGCTCCGGTTGCTGGCTCTTCTGGGACTGGCTCTTGGGAAACTGATCCTTGCCGGGCTGGTTCTTACGGGGCTGAGAAGCGGAAGGGCACATAGAAACCTCACGGGGGTACACGGGGAGTAACGGGAAAGCGGGTGTTTCACGTGAAACGGGGGAGTAGACGGCGAGTACGCGGAAGCGGGTGGCAGGATTAGCGCTCGCCGCACCTAAACGCCACCTCGGCAGCTTCTACAGGGAAGCCTCAATAAACTCGTACGCCTTATCCACACAATCGGTGGTGACAGCCTTAACCTCATCGGGGGAGTAGCAGAACGACGCCGAACGGTCAGCGTAGCGGTGCATGTCGATATCGTTCCACGAATCTCCAATCGTGTGCACCTCATAGGAGCTACCCGGATGCTCCGACTGCAGGTACTCCACCAGATGCTGCAGACCGGTGCCCTTTGTGCAGGCGGGCGGCACAATATCCAGGAAATCCTGGTTCTTGTGGCAGTCCACCGAATCACCAAAACGCTCCAGAATCCAGGTGTACGCCGCCTCGCGAACCTGAGCATCCGGAATCCACAGGGGCACACCCACGTACTCGTGGTTCTGCAGGTCGTCAGCCGGCAGGGGAGTGAACTCCGGCAGGATATTCGTCGAGGAGCCCACCCGGTCGCAGAGGCTGTAATCGTTATCCAGAGTCGTCGCGAACAGAGCCACGCCGTCCACGGTGCTGAAATGCTCGTAGCACGCTTGCACAACACTCACCGGAAGAGGCTGATGGTAAATCACCCGGTACTGCCGGTCAGTAATCACCGCACCCGTGTACAGCACGTGGTAATCAAAACGGATGGCGGTCGGGTTCAACGCCAGTTGCGTGGCAAAAATGCTCTTGCCCGTGCACGAGACCGCCAGGTTACCCTCCGCCTGCCAGCGGGCAATCGCCTGCTCAGTGGCAGGCTCCACGGCACGGTTAAACAGGATCGTGCCGTCAAGATCGAAAGCCATCAATTTGGTCATAGAAACTCCTTCGCGGGAGGGCTGCATTGCCGCGAATTGTGCGCCGCAACCCATAAAAAACGGGGGTGCCGCCGGTACTTTTAAGTGTACCGACCGCACCCCCATCACTTGAG
This sequence comes from Rothia sp. HMSC066G07, assembly GCF_001814485.1. Classification (NCBI taxonomy): domain Bacteria; kingdom Bacillati; phylum Actinomycetota; class Actinomycetes; order Micrococcales; family Micrococcaceae; genus Rothia; species Rothia sp. HMSC066G07. The sequence goes on from NZ_KV816917.1 coordinate 50,949, forward strand.
ATATAGCCCCTGAATCTCACGCCTTCACTGAAGGGTGAAAGGGCTCATTCCTCATATTTTTAGAGAGCCAGGAATCCCAGGTAGGAACCGAGGATGCCCACGCCAAAGAGGGCGAAAATCAACCAGATGGCGTTAATCTTCTTCTTCAGAAGCCACATGCACAGGAAGCACAGACCCAGCGAGGCCAGGCCCGGCAGCAGATCGTTCAGCACGGACTGGACGGTCACATTTACCGTCTCGCCCGCCTGGTTTGTGTAGCTAGTCAGTGGCAACGGAATGTTCACGCTCGTCCAGCGGTACACCAGAGCACCCATCACGAACAGGCCCATCACGGAGGCGCCCTGAGTAATCTTCTGCAGGGTGTTGCCGCCCGCCTCGGTCACAATCTGGGTGCCCTTCTCGTAGCCGTACTTGAAGCCGTACCAGCGGGTTGCCCAACGAATTGCGGTCATGCCGAAGAAGAACAGCAGCGGGCCCAGAATATTGCCGGTCACCGCCAGGGATGCGCCCAGAGCCGCCAGCACGATACGTGCGGTACCCCAGAAAATCGGGTCGCCCACGCCGGCCAGTGGGCCCATCAGGCCCACCTTAACGTTGGTGATGGCGGCTTCGTCAATGTCCTTACCGGCTGCCTTCTCACGCTCCATCGCAGCGGTCACGCCCATAATCGAGGATGCAACCCACGGCTGGGTGTTGAAGAACTCCAGGTGGCGGGTCAGCGCCTCCGCCTGGTCTTCTTTCTTGGTGTAGAAGCGCTTAATGGCCGGAATCATGGAAACCGCGAAACCGATGGACTGCATGCGTTCGAAGTTGAACGAACCGAGCAGGAAGGTGGAGCGGATGTAGGTGTCGACCTTATCGCGCTGGGTGAGCTCGGGAACTTCAACGAGCTCGACGTTCTTGTTTTCAGTCATGGTGATGCTCCTTATTCGAGCTCGTTGTCGAGGTCATTGGCGGCGGCCGGTGCTACGGCGGGTGCCTCACTCTTATGGAAGAGCGGGTTCAGCTGCGTGTACAGCAGGCCCAGGCAGGCGCCGACCAGGCCGATAGCAACCAGGTTGAACTGTGCCGGGGTGGACAGTGCCACGAGGACGTCCTTTGAGCTTCCGCCGGGTAGCGGCACAATCGACTGGGTTGCCGGGATAGCGGCGGCGGCGATGAAGCCGAGGAAGAAGAAGGGCATGAGGGCCTTCGAACGCATCATGTTGATGACCATTGCGAAACCGACCACGGTAATCATGCCACCGGCAATACGCAGACCGATGGTCACCTGTTCCGGAATCATGCCCAGCAGGCGGGTCAGCTCGTCGGAGCTAATCAGCGCCACAATAGCGGTCGGGATAGCCACGCGCAGACCCTGCAGAGCCATACCGCTAATGTGCATCAACTCAATACCGCGGAAGTTAGCCGTCTTTGCGAAATTATCCGCCTGATGCTGGAAGAACACCGTAATGGTACGAACGAAAATGGTCAGAACCTGACCTGCTGCCGCCAGCGGCACAGCAATAGCAATACCGGTGGTGATGTCCTGGTGACCCTGAATCACAACAACAGCGGAGATGGTGGACGCCAGAGCTGAGTCGGGAGCCATCGCCGCACCGACGTTCATCCAGCCCAGGGCGATGAGCTCCAGTGCGCCACCGAGCATAATGCCGGTAGTCGGGTCACCCAGCGCAAAACCCATCAGGGTGCAAGCGACCAGGGGCGGTGGAACTGACGCTCGTCCACCACGGATGCGACGCCCGCAATGAACGCCACGAGAACAACGAGAATAAACGTCAGGGCGCTCATGCGTCCAGGCCTTTCTGCTTGAGGATCTTTTCCAAATCAACCGGGGAGTGGTTGGGCAGCTGCTGCACCGTCAGCTTCACACCGCGCTTAATGAGTTCGCGGTAGGCTTCCAGGTGTTCCTCGGAGGCGTACACTGCGTCCGAAAGCTGAACCATGCCGGTCTTGAAGGTGACGCCACCAACGTTCACTTCGTTGATCTTGACGCCTTCGTCGAGCAGTCGCACCACGTCAACGGGGGATTCCACGACGAACATGGTCTTCATGCCGGTGTACTTGGGGTTGTTGTACACGCGGCCAGCCTTAGCGATGTCCAGGACGTTGGTCTTCACGCTGGTCGGCGCGACCTGCAGCAGCAGGGACTTGCGCAGCTGATCGTGTGCCGCATTATCGGATGCCGCGATGAAGGTCTGCGGTGCGATGTGCGGAACCCAGGTGCCTGCCACCTGACCGTGAATCAGACGGGAGTCGATGCGGGTGAAGATAGCGTCCATGGTGCCGCCGGGAACCTGCTGAGCAGCCGGAACCTCGACCGCCTTGGTCTCTGCGGGCTTCGCCTCGGCGGGCTTGGCGGCCGCGGGCTGGTTCGCCTCCTGGAAGGAGCGAATACCCTTAGTGCCAGCCTTGTGCGCCTTAGCGACCAGGGACTTGAGGGTTGCGTTCTTACGGCCTGCGCCGGAGATGACCTCAATAAGCATCGGTACGTTGACACCGGAGACGACGTCGACGCCCTCGCGGGTGGCTGCGAACTGCGCACCGGCGTTGTAGGGGCTACCGCCGAAGAGATCGACCAGCAGCAGGGTTTCTTCTGCTTCAGACGCCTCAACGATGCGGGTGTACTCTTCGACGAGATCTTCGGGGCCCTGACCCGGCAGGAACGTGACCGGGTGGACGTTTTCGAAGTTACCGAGGATCATGCCGGCGGTCTTCAGCAGAGCCGGAGCCGACTCGCCGTGTGCCGCCACAATGATAGTGACCATAGTGGTCCTCTCGTGTTCGTGACATGGTGTGTAGTGGCCCCGTGAGGAGCCTCATAATTCTCAGATAGTAACACGTTGTTTTTGTGTTTTGTGGGTTTTTTCTGAGCATGCACACTTTAGGTTCTTGTGACATTTTTTCAAGTGTTGGAATATGGGTTTTTGATGTCAAAACACGTATTTATTGCCAGGGTGTAAAAAATTTAAACAGAACACCGAAAAATGCTTGTCTGCGCGAAGGGGTTAGCGTTACTCTCGCGAAAATTCGGGAGTATTGGCGTCTTGCTGATGGACTGGCGAGGTGTTTGACGTGGAATATGTGGAGCGCACGAGTGCGAGAAAATGATTTACAAAGAAAATACCGAGCAAAAAATGAATGCATTGATCAAAAGATGTGGGATTTATGAAAAACCCACATTTGTCTGAGGTTTGTCCACAGAATGGTATTTCTGGAATACGCCGCTATAAACCGTCATTTCAAAATTTAAATCGACGCGCTAACGCGCGAAAGAACACCCGGGAAAACGACATTTTAGTGACAGGTTGTATATATAAATAGCAACCCACCTTTAACGGCCACGTTCCGCCCGGTAGCACCTCTCTAAAACCCTCAGTCCCAGATTCCCCACCCGAACCCCTCGCCGGGATTCCGAAGTATAGAATTCGAGATATAGGTTCCAGGGCATAGATTCCGGGGTATATATTTCAGGGCATAGAAAATCCGGGGGCATAGAAAAAGCGACCGAGAACCCTCCCGGTCGCTTTCTATCGAACATGCGCTACGCGTTAATGCCCCACATATCCCGCGCCAGGCGCGCAATATGAATCGTCAAATACGTCAACTCATCACGAGTCAGGGTCTGCTTCAACTGCATCTGCAGCACCAACAAAACCTTCTGTGCACACGCGTAGGCGCGCGGTGCATCCGCACGAAGAGCAGCCAACAAACTCGGCTGCGACACCTCATCAACATCCTCCGCACGATTTGCGGAGGCGCGGCTCGCCCGCACAAACAGGTACCGCAGGTGCGTCACAAAACGTGCCGCACTCATGGAATCCGGGTCGAGCTTGCGCTCGTAGCTTGCCTCAATAATTTCAAAAACCTGCGCGAAAACCTCAGTCATGCGGAATGCCTGAGACATGTCTGCCGTCGCAAATTGTGCATTGACCAGGTGCAACGCGAGGGGGATAGCCTCGTTTGGGTCCAGCTCAACCTGCAGGCGCTCGCGAACCATCGCCAACACTGCGCGGCCGTACTCCACCTCGCGTGGGTAGAGAACAGTCACCTCCGGGGCGAGCGGATACTGCACCCGCACCCCGTCACGCGCACGAACCACCGCATAGTGCAGGTGATCAGCCAGCGGAAGAATAAACGAGTTCGACAGCTCCAGCGCACCCTCGGCGCGCACCTTCGACTCCAAAAGCGTGGCAATCGACAGAATCTCCGCCGGAATCTCAGACAGAGTCATACTCAAACGCTCACCCGACATGCCCTGCTCCGGCACAAACGTCTGCTCCACCGCAGACGGGTCAATCAGCTGACCCTTACGCTTACCAAAAGCAATGCCGCGACCAATCATCACGGACTCCTTGCCGTAATGATCCACCGTGAGGACAACATTATTGTTATAAATACGGCTAATGCGCATGTGTCCTCCTCCTTCACGGGTGTTGGTCGCCGGAACAGAAACGGCAAATTCAAAAGATACGCAAAGGTGATTGAGCGTTACCTAAGCTAGTACAAATTCTACCGAAAGTTTGAAGCTGTCATGAAGGGTTGACGCGCAAATGCGGGGTAAAGCTGTGCCCCAGCTGTGACGCGGGCAAGCATTCCATAAGTTTGCGGCTGAAACCCGGCCCCCGCCCCGCCGTGAACCCTAAATCGCGATACTCTTAATCACATGAGCAGCAAAGCAACCGAAATCGCAAAGAACCTTCCCGCCCTCGAACACCCGGACGGTAGCCCCATCCGCGCCCTCGTCGTTGACGATGAGGAGATGCTCAAGGAACTCGTCAGCATGGGTCTGAAAATGATCGGCTGGGATGTGCAGTCCGCAGGTGACGGTCCCTCCGCACTCGCGATTGCCCGCGATTGGCGCCCCGACGTGCTCGTGCTGGATATTATGATGCCCGGCTTTGACGGCCTGGAGCTGCTCTCCCGTATCCGTAAGTTCTACCCCGAGGTTCCCTGCCTCTTTCTGACCGCTAAGGATTCGGTTGATAACCGTATCGAGGGCCTTGCCGCAGGCGCTGATGACTACGTGACTAAGCCCTTCTCTATGGAAGAGGTCATGATTCGTTTGCACCGCCTGGTGCAGCGCTCCGGTGTTGCCGCCATTGACGATGCTGAGTTGGTCGTTGGCGACCTGGTACTGAACCAGGACACCCGCGAGGTGACCCGCGGCGGCGAGCAGATCAACCTCACCGCAACCCAGTTCGACCTGCTGCGCTACCTCATGGAGAACGCGAAGCGCGTGGTCTCCAAGAGTCAGATTCTTGATAACGTCTGGAACTACGATTTTGGCGGTCAGGCAAATATTGTGGAGCTGTACATCTCCTATCTGCGTAAGAAGATTGACGTGGGTCGCGAACCGATGATTCACACCGTGCGCGGTGCCGGTTACGTGCTGCGTCCCGCCGTATAGTTTTATTCTCTGCTCTTCATATGGCGCGGTATAACACCCGGTTATACCGCGCCATATCAGTTATATTCCGTATTTCGAATATAGAAAGAAAGGATGCTCGTGGGCTCCTACTCACCAGGTGAAACCGCCTCCCCGGATAACGAAGCAACCCGCCCCCTGCGTGCAGGTACCCCCGCACGAGACGGCGCCACGCGCTCGCCGGGGAACTTCTTCGTGCGCCTACGCGCCGCCTGGAAGAGCATGAGGAATCCCGAAGCATCCCCGGAAGAACTCGGGTACGTACCCCACCTTCGTTCACGTCTTATCGCAATCCTCGTGGCAGCCCTCGGCATCGCCTGCCTCATTATTGGCCTGTCCACCTACGTGACCCTGCAGAACTCCCTCTACCAGCAGGCACAAAGCGACCTCAAAGAAACCAGCCACCGTGTAGTGCAGCCAACTTCTCGAGACGGCAAGCGAGAAGAAGTGGACTGCAGCGACCTGCAGAAGAGTAGCTCCCTTTTCGCACCCGGTCAGGCGTCCGGAACCATCATTACCTGTGTCGAGTCCGAAGGTGCTGTGGAAGTCGCCAGCAAGCTCGGTAAGGACGGCACCGTACAAACCCTCTCCGCCAACGACCAGGTAACCCTCGGAACCATGGCGCTGAACGCCACCAAAGAAGAAGTCCGAGAGGTCAAACTGGAATCCGGCCTGTACCTCATCAAAATCACCCCGAAGGCTAATAGCAGCGCTGACGCCCAGGTGGTTGGTATTCCGCTCGCCAATGTACAGCAGACCCTCACCATCTTCGTGATTGTGGTAGCCCTCGGTTCCATTGCCGTGATGGTCGGCGCCGGCGTGGCGGGCTCCTACATTATTCGTGGCACCATGAAGCCCCTGGAGCGAGTCTCCGCGGTGGCAACCGATGTGGCGCACCTGGACCTGGAAGAGCACACCATCTCCTCGGCGGTGCGCGTGGATCCGAAAGATTCCGACCCGCGCACTGAAGTCGGTGCCGTAGGCTACGCCCTCAATCAGCTGCTCGATAACGTGAACTCAGCCCTCGAGGTGCGCGAACGCACCGAACATCAGATTCGCGCCTTTATTGCGGACGCCTCCCACGAGCTACGCACGCCCCTTGCCGCCATTAAGGGGTACTCCGACATGCTCCGCTGGACCGAGCCGCTCAGTGAATCCGGCCAGTCCTCCCTGGCGCGTATCGATTCGCAGACCGAACGTATGTCCCGCCTCGTGGAGGATCTGCTGACCCTCGCTCGCCTGGATGAAGGCCGTGAACCCAAATTTGAGCTCGTCGATCTGACCGAACTGGTGCTTGAATGTACCTCCGACATGCAGGCTGCCGCGCGCACCCACGAATGGCACCTGAACCTGCCCGACGAGCCGGTTGAGGTTGTTGCCGACCGCTCCCAGATTCAGCGCGTGATCTTGAACCTGCTCTCGAATGCCCGCAAGCACACCGATGAAGGTACGCGCGTGACTGCGGGTCTGGCCGTGGATGCTGCACGCCGTGAAGCCGTGGTGACCGTGACCGATAACGGTCCGGGTATTGCACCCGAGTTCTTGCCGAAGATTTTTGACCGCTTCACCCGCGCGGATAAGGCACGTTCCGGTTCGGATGGAACCACTGGTCTGGGTCTGGCGATTGTGCAGGCGATTGTGCAGGCGCACGGAGGTTCGATTCAGGTGCAGAGCCAGCCGGGGCATACGGTCTTTACGGTGCGTCTGCCTTTGGAGGCGGCGCGCGCCTAATGCGCCTGCTCGGTGGCTTGCTGAGCGGCTCGCTGAGCGGGTAGTCGGGTGAGTGCTCGAGGGAGTGGGGTGTGTTGTGCACTCCCCGTCCCTTTGGTGTGCGTTTTGGGGGTGTTATAGCGCCCTGACGTGCTAAAACGCTAAATTGCTTGTTGAGTAAACATTAAATCTGCACTTCAAGTTTATTACCCTGAGTGCAAATATGTGGTGAATCTAACCCCCCAAATAGTTACTCCCGGTGAAACATTGCGCGTATTGTAAAAAGCATGGCTAATCTTGTTGAATCCCCCGCAAACATCACGGACAAGCGTTCCGCCCGCAAGGCAGAGAACCGCATCGCAATCGTTGAGGCAGCAGAATCCCTCATCCTCGAGGGCGGCTACGGCGCCCTCAACGCAGAAGCACTCGCAGAACGCGCAGGCGTCTCCCGCCGCACCATCTTCAACCACTTCGCCTCCGTAGACGACGTACTGGTCACCCGCATGAACCAGTACTTCAACCGCATCTTCGAAGAATGTGACTTCACCATCTCCGGTGAAAACGCAAGCATGGAAGCCGAAATGCTTTCCATCGCCCGCAAGGTCTTCATGAGCAACACCCTCGAAGAGTACATCGCACCCTTCGCACACCTGCTCTACGCCCTCGAAATGGACAGCCCCGCGAAGTTCGAAGAATATTCGCACGTCATCCTCGAGCGCACCTACGACATCTTCCTTGAGCAGTACCTCGAGGCGTACCCCGACCTGCCCTACCTGCGCGTGGCAGTCTTCGCCTCCAACCTCTCCGAAACCATCGGTGAAGGCGTCTACTACTACCTCACCCGCGCTGAAGAAATGACCGCCAAGGTCGCAGCGGAAGCCCCTGAAGGCACCCACCCCGAAGCACTCGCCATTGAAGCAATGCGCCAGTGCGTACTCGAAGCACTCGACTACCTGGGTCGTCTGGTCCAGGGCGAATTCGCAAGCTAAGCCCCATAGCGTTAACGCTCAAACACTCTCGCTTCGGGCACCTCATCTGCAGGTGCCCGGGGCGGGGTGTTTTTTGCCCAAAAACAGGCAGTAGCGTTCGTAGTGTAGGGCAAAACTATTGGGTAAAACGGCAGGGCAAACACCACGCGCACCCAACACCCAAACTCTTCACTCACTCAACTTCAAAGGACTGAATCATGGCTACATGGCTCTACCGCATCGGTGAAGCCGCCGCCCGCCGCGCATGGGCTGTCATCCTCACCTGGGTACTCATCGTCGCCGGTGTAGCGGGTGCCTACACCGCGTTCCACGGCAAGCTCAGTAACACCTTCACCATGCCCGGAACGCAGACCCAGCAGCTCTCCGACGAGCTCGCACAGCGCTTCCCCAGCGCCAACCGCGGCTCCGGCCAGATCATTCTCACCACCGGTGACGGCACCGCCCTCACCGAAGAGCAGAAGCAGGCATTCTCCGCCGCACTGAGCGCACTGCCCAGCGAGGTGCCCTCCGTGGATGCGGTCACCGACCCGTTCACCACCACCTCCAAGCTTGCAGAAGCGAAAACCCAGCTCGACGAGGCGCACGCCAAGATTGACGCCGCCCCCTCCCAGATCGAGGGCGGCAAAAAGCAGCTGAATGCCGCCACCTCGCAGCTTGAGGACGGCATGAAGCAGATTGCCGACAATGAGAAGAAGCTCGACGACTCGCAGGAACAGATTACCGCAGGTCGAAAGCAGCTGGACGACGCGCAGAAGCAGCTGGACGACGCGCAGGCACAGCTGAAGGACGGCTACGCCCAGGCGGAGGCGGCAGGCTCACCCGCCGCCATGATGAAGCAGCTCAACGCCCAGCAGACGCAGCTGACCGAACAGCAGAACGCGCTCAATCAGCAGCGCGATACCCTGACCGAGAGCCAGAAGCAGGTTGACGCGGGTCGCGCAGAAATTGCCTCCAAGAAGGACGAGCTCGCTGAGGGCAAGAAGAAGCTGGACGAGCAGCGCAACCAGCTGCAGAAGACCGAGAGTGACCTGCCGGCACAGCGTGAGCAGCTGGAGCGTCAGCAGAAGCTCTACGACTTCACCTCCGGCTACCGTATGGTCTCTGAGGATCAGTCCACGGCGATTGCGACTGTCTCGTTTAAGAAGAAGATTTACGAGGTGCCGTCCGCCGAATTGCAGAAGGTCATGTCCGACATTGAGTCGGCGAACTTGCACGGGGCGACCGTACAGTTCGACGCGAACCTGAGTGAATCCGCGATTGGTGGTGGCTCGCACACCGGTGAGGTTGCGGGTATGGTCATCGCCTTCATCGTGCTCATGGTCATGCTCGGCACCCTCGTGGCTGCCGGCCTGCCGATTCTGATGTCTCTGGTGGGCGTGGTGGTGGGTGTGCTCGGTACGCTCTCCCTGTCCTCCGTCGTGGAGATGAGCTCCACCGCCTACACCCTGGGCCTGATGCTCGGCCTGGCAGTCGGTATCGACTATTCGCTGTTCATTCTGAACCGCTACCGAACGAACCTGCTGGACGGCATGCCGAAGGTCCAGGCGATTGCTCTGGCGAATGGCACGAGCGGTAACGCCGTGATTTTTGCGGCGAGCACCGTGATTATTGCGCTTGTGGCGCTGAACGTGACCGGTATTCCCTTCCTGGGTGTGATGGGTAATGCCGCCGCGTTCTGCGTGGTTGTTGCCGCCCTGATCGCGGTGACTCTTACCCCGGCGGTGCTGTCCCTGGCGGGTACCAAGATTATGTCTAAGAAGCTGTGGGCTTCCATCGATACCCCGCAGAAGATTGCGGAACGCCGCGTGCAGGATGCCGAACGCACCGAGAAGCCGAACGGTTGGTTGCGCCTCGTGTTGGCGCGTCCGCTACTGACTCTGGTGGCCGGTACGCTGGCGCTGCTGGCGGTTGCCGCCCCCATGTCTCAGATGCGCCTGGGCCTGCCGGACGCCTCGAACTACCCCTCCGATAGCGCCGCGTACAAGTCGTACGCGCTGGTCAAGGACAAGTTCGGTGAGGGTATGAGCGCCCCGCTGGTCGCGGTCGCGCACACCCCCGCGAACATGAGTGAGGAGCAGGCTCAGCAGGCGCAGATTGATATCGCCTCTGCAGTCAAGGAACGCGGCGGCGCGAACGTGCAGGCTGTGGTTCCCGGCGGTATGACTGATGATCGTACCCTCATGATTTTCCAGGTGATTCCTGCCCACAGTGCAAGCTCCGTGGAGACTGAAGAGCTTGTCCACGAGCTGCGAGCCGTGACCGTTCCGGTTCAGGGCTCTGAGGTGTCTCTCGGTATTGCGGGTCAGACCAGCGGCAATATTGACGTCTCCGAGGTGCTCGCGCAGAAGCTGCCCCTGTACCTGGGCGTGGTGATGGGTCTGTCCTTCCTGGTGCTGATCCTGGTGTTCCGTTCGATTATGGTTCCGCTGGTTGCCTCAGTGGGCTTCCTCTTCTCGGTGCTGGCGAGCTTCGGTGCCGTGGTGTCGATTTACCAGTTGGGCTTCATGAGTTCCCTCTTTGGCGTTGATCACCCGGGTCCGGTGTTGTCGTTCTTGCCGACCCTGCTCATCGGTATTCTTTTTGGTCTTGCCATGGATTACCAGATGTTCCTGGTGACTGGCATGCGTGAAGCGTACGTGCACGGCAAGGATGCAGCGACCGCCATTGTGAGCGGTTACAACCATGCGGTGCGTGTGGTGGTGGCTGCCGCGATCATCATGATTTCGGTGTTTGGTGGCTTCATCTTTGCTGATTCGACGATGATCCGCCCGATGGGCTTTGGTTTGGCGTTCGGTGTGCTCGTGGATGCGTTCATTGTGCGCATGACGCTGACCCCGGCGATTATGGCTCTGCTGGGGGATAGGGCGTGGTGGATGCCGAAGTGGCTGGATCGCCTCACTCCGAATATGGATGTTGAGGGCGCCGCGCTGAGTGAGAAGATGAGCGAGAAGATTCAGCATGAGCGCGAGTCTGCCGCTACCGACTCGGGTAGCAAGCTCGGGTCAGAGTAAAGTATTAGTGTGCGTTTGTGCGCTACGGCGCACTCTGAAGACTAATACGAGACGAAAGGGCAGGTGCACGGTGATGAGGAACCGCGCGAGTATCCGACAGCGGATAGGAGCCGTTCTGAACCGTGTGCCTGCCCCTTTTCTTGTCTTTTTGGGCGGCGGCACGGGGGCGCTGTGCCGCGTGTACACTCCCGGTGGCGTGCTGGTGGCGAACCTGCTGGGTTCGTTTACGCTGGGCCTGCTAACGATGGTGTGGAACGCCTACGCGCGCCGTGACGGTGAGGAGCGGATTCATTCGTTCCGTCTGCTCTTTGGTGCCGGCATGATGGGTGGCTATACGACATATTCGTCGATTGCGGCGGTTTTGGCGCAGACGATTTTTCTGCCGTACACCATCAACTACACGTACATGATGCTGGCTGTGGCGGTGCTGCTGGTGGGTGGTTTGGTTGCCGCCGCGGCGGGCATGCTGACGGGTCGTTTTGTGGCGTCTCGCTTGGTGCCCGCCCGTGATGTTGAGGAGGGCCGCTAATGTTTTTTGCTCTGATGGTTTTCCTGTGCGGCGGTTTGGGTGCGATGACCCGTTTCTTCTTGGATAAGGCGATGTCGCCTCGCCTGCGTACGGAGTCGTCGATTATTAGCCCGGTGTTCGTGATTAACCTGGTGGGCTCGTTCCTGTACGGCCTGCTGATTATGCCGGTGTCTAATCCTCGCGCGCTGGGGGTGCACTATAACGCCACGGATCAGGTGGCGTTCTGGTGCACAGTGATTACGACCGGTCTGCTGGGTGGGTTTACGACGTTTTCGACCGCCATGGTGGAGGCGCTGACCGCCCGTTCTGAGGGCAAGATGGTGAAGTTTCTGATGCTGTGGCTGGGGCAGGTTGTGGGTGCGATGGTGGCAGCTCTGGCGGGTGCGTTGCTGTTTGTGTTGCTATTTGGTCGGTATATTGCGCCGGTGTTCCCGCCGGATGTTCTGTACTGACGGCACCGGCTGTGGTGGTTCTCATGGCGTGTTTGGGTGCATGTACAGCTTTTTCACAGTTTCGCCTAGGGTGAGCCATAGAGCGGTCTTTTACACTGGTGGTGAACGATATGCGGCGGGCATGAACTGTAACCCGCTATATACCACCAAGAATATATGTTAGAACAGGCATATATGCAGGTGGGGTTCATATAACTCACTCTCACGACCCAAGGAACACACGGCATGCAGGAACTGCTCAATAAACACATGATTGGCACCTTCGTCATCGAGATTGCGGCACTCACAGTCGCACTCTCCATCATTGGCTTCATTGGTATGCGCCTGCGCGCCAAGAAGACCGGTCGAGCGCACAGCATCCGCCAGTACCTGCTGACCGCATCCTTTGCGCTGTTCCTTGCTTCTATTCTTTCTCTGACGCTGACCCCGATTGGCTCTTCCAATAGCGTCACGAACCCCGAACTCTACTACCCGCGCTTCTATGTGGGCTGGAGCTGGCAGCAGGCGTGGGATCTGACTGCCGGCATGGGTCTGCGCCGCTTCTTCACCACCGTGTATGCGCAGCTCTTTTTCAACGTCGCCATGTTCATCCCCCTGGGCTTCTTTACTGCGGGCTGCCTGCGCTGGGGTCTGCGCGCCACGGCGCTGAGTGGCTTCGCGCTGTCGAGCTTCATTGAGTTGAGCCAGTTGACCGGTAACTGGGGTCTGGCGGGCTTCACCTACCGCACTTTCGATGTGGATGACATTGTGAATAACACTGCCGGTGCGGTTCTCGGTGCGGTCTGTATCTGGGTGATGCGCGCGATTCAGAAGCGCCGTGCGGCTAAGCATGACCGGGCGCTGGCAATGGCTACCGCCGCGGCCTAGTACCCCTCCAAATTAGCAGACGTTTTCATAACATGATTGATATAATTCATGTTATGAAAACGTCTGCTCCTAGCCTCCTTCCCATCTTGCGTAGCGACCTGCAGGGTGAAGTGATGGCATTGCTGTTCTCTCACCCTGAGCAGCAATACACGGTGTCACAGATTGCTGATGCGACACGTGCATCGTTGCCGACTGTTTCCCGAGAGGTGAATCGTCTAGAACAGTCCGGTTTGGTGACTGTCCAGAATGTTGGTAGGACCCGTATGGTGCAAGCCAAGGTTGATAATCCGGTGGGCCAGGCGATGCGTCAGTTGATTCTGGTAACGTATGGCCCCGTTCCGGTGCTCCGGGATACATTGCAGGGCGTTTCCAATATTGAGGGTGCCGCTATTTATGGTTCGTGGGCTAGCCGTCGTTCTGGGGTGGCGGGGCACGTGCCGAATGATATTGATGTGCTGGTTGTGGGCTCCCCTTCACGGCAGAAGCTGTATGAGGCTATCGATGATGCTGAGCAGAAGCTTGGCTATGAGGTAAACGTGAAGCGGCTATCTCCTGAGGCTTGGAATTCGCAGGATGGCTTCGTGCAGACTGTGCGGTCGCGTCCTATGGAGGTTCTCTTTGGGCAGCTGGAGGTGAATGATGTCCACGCTGAAGCCTAAGCTGGGACCTTTTTAAGGTGCACTTCTCATCATCACCTCCGAAGCTTCTTCCGTGAGGTAGACGCAACGAACCCCTCATTTTCATAACCTGACCGATATTGTGCAGGTTATGAAAATGAGGGGTTCGCCGTTTTTAGATGAAACCCTAGACAGGGAAGTTCTCGGGTGGGAAGACTACTCGTCCTCGGTCAGCCGGTTCACGACGCGGGTGCTACGGTTGCCCTTCACCTCTTCGGGGAGCAGAATCGGCATGGAGCCGGTCGGCGTGTAGGTTGCCGCGCGTGCCGCCGCGGTAGCGTGGGTATCCTCAAACTCGGGGATAACCTCGGAGCTGGGTGCACGGTACAGGTGGCTATTAGCCCACCACGCGAAGAGCAGAACCACAATCGCCAGGGCGCTAGAGACGAACAGCCACGGGCTGACCTGACCCTCGTAGTAGAGCTTGAAGAATGCGCCACCCATGAAACCGCCGGCAATCGGGCCGCAGATCGGAACCCACGCGTAGAACCAGCGCGAGGAGCCCTTATCGTGGATGGGCAGCAGGGCGTGCATGAGGCGCGGACCGAAGTCACGGGCGGGGTTCAGAGCGTAGCCGGTCTGACCGCCCAGACCGATCACGAGTACGGTGACCATGAAGCCGAAGGCGAGGGGCTTGAGCACGTCGTTGAGGTTGAGAGAGAGTTCCACACCGCCGCTGATGGACGGCTTGAAGTTCACACCGGTGTACAGTGCCGAGAAGACCAGCATGAACGTGCCGATCATTTCGGAGAGGGCGTTGGTGAAATAGTTGTGAATAGCGGGGACGGTGCCGAAAACGCCGAGCTTAATCTTCTTGTCGGCGGTTGCTTTCCAGTGCGGCAGGTAGTTGAGGTAGACCAGTCCGGCGCCGACCATTGCGCCGAGTACCTGGGCGATGATGTAGCCGGGGACCTTCTCCCAGGAGAACTCGCCGAACGCTGCCAGGCCAATGGACACGGCGGGGTTGAGGTGGCCGCCGGAATAGGCGTGGGAGGCGTAGACGCCGAAGGTGACGGCGAAACCCCAGCCGAAGGCGATGGTGAAGAAGTTGTCGCCGTGGCCTTTGGATCGGCGAAGTTCGACGTTGGCGATGACGCCGCAGCCGATGGTGCACATGATGAGCGTGCCGAGGAATTCGGCGAGGTAGGGGCTGATGGTGTACACGGGGTGTCCTTCAGGTAGTGAACTGCGGGTGGTAAACCTGGATTCGGTCAGGTGCGCAGTGCCGAGCGTGAGGGAGGTGTGGTTCTGTGTGGGGTTATGCCGCCCGAGTGGCGTGTTTAAACCTTTGGCATCTATGGAACCCTGAATGCCCTAGAAGGGCAATACTTTTGTGTTATTTCACCCTTAGACATAAGCGGTTTTTCGGGTTTTTCGTTTAAAAATAAATGTGGCGAATGAGGGGAAAATCGGTCATAGTCCACACCTTGGACTCATTCCATAAACTCGCGGTTGAACCCATGGAGAAACTCACGAATAAACCCGCGATCAAACCAACACTCACCCCCGCCATCAGCACCCGCCTGCACCACCTGTCATCAGCACAGAATGCCCGGGCACCTCACGGGGTACCCGGGCAGTTTCTGTAATTTTTATGCGGCTCTAACGGCGGCTCTTGCGAACCGCGGTGGACTGGCTGTTACGCCGCTACACGGCTACTACTTGGCGCTCGCCCAGTCGAGAATCGCCTCGAAGAAGCGCTCGCATTCGCTCAGCTGCTCCAGCTCAATCCACTCGTTCGGGGAGTGCGCCTGGGCAATATCGCCGGGACCGCAAATGATGCTCTGCACGCCGGCGCGCTGGAACTGGCCCGCCTCGGTGCCGTAGGTGACCTTCTGTGGTGCGTCATTGGTGCCCAGCCACTCGTGGGCGAGGTGCACGATGGGTGCGTCGTCCTCGGTACCCAGGCCCGGCACGGCTGCGAGCAGTTCGTGCTTCACACCCACGCGGGAGGTGAGGCTACCGGGCTCCGCGCCGGTCAGCTTTTCGGCACGTGCGGCGCGCGCCTGCAGGTCGGGCAGGATGACCTCGGAAAGCTCGCGGTCAATGCGCTCCACGAAGGATTCGGTGGTCACCTGCGGTAGGGTACGCACATCGTACTCTACGACCGCCTGCTCAGCGACGATGTTGTACTGCAGGCCGCCGGTTGCCAGGTTCACGCTGCCGGTGGAGTGGGGAATGATGAACGACTCGTCGAACGGGCCTTCTTCCTCCCACTGGTCCGCCATATCGGTGAAGAAGGTGATGAACTCGCCGGCTGCGGCAACCGCATTCACGCCGTGGGTGGCAAGGGAACCGTGCTTGGCCACGCCGGTGAAGGTGACGCGGCCGCGGTGTGCGCCCTTGTGCGCGTCGATAATGCGCATGCTGGAGGGCTCACCAACAATCGCGTAGTCGGGGGCGAGGTCGCGCGCCACGAACTCCTCGATAAGGGAGGGTGCACCAATGCAACCGATTTCCTCATCGTAGGAGAACGCGAAGTGTAGGGGAGTGCGCAGCTTCGCCTCCGCAACGCGCGGCAACAGCCAAAGCGCCACGGCGAGGAAGCCCTTCATGTCGCACACGCCGCGACCGTAGGCGCGGGTACCCTCCACGCGCAGGGTGAAGGGGGCGGCGTCCCACGCCTGACCGGCGACGGGTACAACGTCCGTGTGACCGGAGAGGATAACGCCGCCGCGGGTGGTGCCGTCAGCGGCGGGGACGGTGACCAACAGGTTGGCGCGGGTGCCGTCCTCGTTGTAGGTGCGCACGCCGCTGTAGCCGTAGCGGGCGAACTCGGTTTCGAGCAGTTCGATGAGCTCGAGGTTGGAGCGGCCGGAGATGGTGGGAATCGCGATGAGCTTTTCGAGCCAGGGGAGGGATGCGGGCTGGGTGGTCTGAGCCGTCATAACTATTCCTTCTGCGTTGTGGTGCTGTGCGCTGTCATGTTCAGGGTACGCCGCGGGGCGGCATTCGTCGCCTCATGGTCGTCGAATACCGCCCCGTGACCCCTGCGCGGGGTTAGATGCTGTAGTTGTTCACGTTCGAGTGGTCGCCCAGCGCGTGGAAGTTACGCGAGTGGTAAACCAGCGGGGTGCCTTCGCAGTCGTTGCGGATGAACTCTTCAACCTGCGCGGTGAAGACGAGTGCGGGGCCAGCCTCAACACGGCTGAGCGGGGTTGCGCGCAGTACGCGGCGCACGCCGTGGACGAGGGGCTCGCCGGTGTGGACGAATTCCCAGGTGCTGGGGTCGTCGAAGCGGGGGTAGTCGTGGGTTGCGAAGTTCTTCGCGAGGGTGACATTCTCAGCGTCGAGCATGTGCACGAGGAAGGAGGACGCCGCCGCGATCTTTGCTGCGGAGCCGCTGTTGGCCTTGAGGGAGAAGGCGATGATGGGCGGTTCTGCGGCGACGGAGGTCAGCGAGGAGGCGGTGAAACCTGCGGGTGCGCCGTTTTCGTCGGTTGCGGTGATGATGGCGACGCCTGCGGGCTGGTGGCCGAAGGCGAGCTTGAACTGCTCGGAGGTGTCGGCGAGGGGTGCCTGTGCTGCAATGGTTTCGGTCATGATCGACCCTTTCTTCTGCGGCTGCGTTTGAGGGTTCGTCCTGTGGTGTTTGCTCGGGGCGACCCTTTAGTTAAGGGGAGATATGTTTCAGGGTAAAGCTAAAGGGTGGTGAACACCTTATTTATTGCCCTATGTTTCTTAGGTGAACCTTTCGTGACATTGAGCGTGAAATATTACGTCATATTCTTCGCCGGTTGGGAGCGTCCCGGAGGTGTTCTGCGGGGCACCCCGTGAAAGGCTCGGAACGCTTGGTTTTGGGTGCTATCCCTCTCTCTTCTGGGGGTTTTGCGGGGGTGAAGAGGGCTCTAGGGTATCCTTGCTTGGTACGCGAAAGCGCACCGCGCCCCGTATTTGAGGGGTTTTTCGGTGCGTGAACTGTGGGGAGAAGAGGGTTAATGAGCTGGTTGGCAACTATTCCGCTGCTACTTTTTGCGGTCGTGTTGGCTTTTGGTCCCGGCTATGCGATGGGCTGGGCGTTGCGTGTTCCTGTGCGTCTGCGTGTTTTTTATGCGCCGCTGCTGACTTTTGCCCTGGTGGCTGTCTCTGCGATTGTGCTGGGTAAGACCGGCATTCCGTGGAGCCTGATTTCTTTTGTGCCGGTCGCTGCCGTGATGGTGGCTGTGGCTGCTGGTCTCATGTGGCTGGTGGGCCGCCGCTGGCCTGCCCTGACCTCTGCGGCTTGGCCGGGTAACGATGTTCCGGTGACCTGGCCCGTGATGGGTGCGGTGCTGGGCGGGTTCCTGGTGACGCATATGACCGAGGACATGGTGTATGGTCCGGAGGCGTTCTCGCAGAGCCTGGATAATTCCTTCCATATGAATGCGATTCGCTGGATTCAGGAGCACGGCGATGCCTCCAGCCTGACCCTTGGAGCAGTCGCTGCTGCGAACCAGGAGCCGACGTTTTACCCGGCGGGTTGGCACGATTTTGTGTCCCTGATTTATAGCACCACGGGTACGAGTATTGCGACCGCCACCATTGTGACCGTGCTACTGGCTTCCGGCATTTTGTGGCCCTGCTCGCTGGTGGCGCTGAGCCTGAGCATCCCGAAGCTGCGCCGCCTGCAGGCCCTAGCTATTCCGGCGATGATTTGCGGTTTTGCGGCTTTCCCGGGCCTGCTACTGCGCTGGGGTGTGCTTTTCCCGAACCTGCTGGGCTATGCCCTGCTACCTTCATTTGTGGCACTCATGGTGTACCTGGTACAGGTGATGGTACGCCGCGAGTATTCGGCATCCCTATCGCTGGGTTTAGCCTCCCTGGTGGGTCTTGCGGGTCTGGCGCTGGTGCATCCGAATGCGGTGGTTTCTGCCGCAGCCTTTGCTGTACCCCTGCTACTGGCTGGTGTGGCGCAGGTCCTGCGTTCGCATGAGTTGATTGCTCGACAGAAATGGGTGGGTTCCATCCTGCTACTGGCTTTCCTGGCTGGTTGTGTAGGGGCCTGGCGTGTATTACGTCCCGCTGAGTTTGCAAGTAATACTTGGTCGCCGATTCTGACCGAGGGTGAGGCCCTCTATCAGTTCCTCTTCCTGGGCCTGGAGAATGGTAATCAGCTGGGTGATAAGTTTAATCCCTCCTACTTGGCGGGTTTCCTGGTTCTGTGGGGTGTGGGGTACCTGCTGTACAAGCGCCGTAACCTGTGGCTGATTGCCAGCTGGGGGCTGATTGGTTACCTGTGGATTGTATCCGCCTCGGTGCCGCGCGGTGAGTTCCGCCTGCTGATGGTGGGCCCCTGGTACACCGACCACTTCCGCCTGGCGGCTCTGGTGGTATTCCCCTCAGTGATCCTAGCTGGTATCGGCTTGGGTGGCTTCGTAGAAGGTCTGCTTACCTGGGTTGCGCGCCGAGCACCACGCCCGGCACGCTTGAAGGTTGCGACCATCGGCATGGGTGTCGCGATGATCCTGGTACTGGTAGTTGCTGGTCTTTCTTCGCGTGTTCCTTCGGTGCAGGAGACGACCCAGGCGGTCTCTCGTGAATACCGCCTGACCCCGACCTCTGTGGTGTTGAATCAGGACGAGATGAACGTCATTAATGAAATCCCGAAGATCGTACCGAAGGACGATGTGATCGTGAATAACCCCTGGGACGGTAGCGCCTATATTTACGCGCTGGCGGATCGTCACCTGACGGGATACCACTTCGAGTTTGAGACCTCACCCAAGTACTCGGCGATTATGCACAACCTCAAGGACGCTCGTACAAACCCGGAGGTGTGCCGCGAAGTGAACGAGTACAAGGCCCACTGGTACGTTCACCTGGAGAACCAGCTGAACTTCGGCCCGGACGCCCAGAAAAACTACGACGGCCTCGTGGCTGCTATCGATACGGATGTTCTGACTCCGGTGTACTCCTCGGGTCCGATGACTCTGTACCGTATTAGCGCGTGCGATAACTAATGCGATAACTAAACGGTGCCTCAGCGCTCCTACGGGGGTGCACGCATCTGCAGAAATTCGTGCAGTGGTCTGCATTCTGGCGCTAAATCTGAGATACTGCGGAACCACTGATATGATGAAAGTCGGTATGTCTACTAGGGCATGCCGGCTTTCACACGCACGGTAAGACACATTCGTTAGGAGGGGTAGCTGCCCTATGGGTTCTCCCACATCGCCTCTTACCCCCCACACGTATCCTCGTACGCTGGTGATTATGCCCGCCTGGAACGAGGAAGAAGCACTGCCCGGCACTATTACTGAGCTGCAGGAGACGGTGCCCTTCGTGGACCTGGTGGTGGTCAATGACGGCTCCACCGACAACACCTCCGCTGTGGCTCGTGAGGCGGGTGCTTTTGTGATTGACCTGCCCTACAACATGGGCGTGGGTGCCGCCATGCGCACCGGCTACAAGTACGCGCAGCGCATGGGTTACGACTACGCCATGCAGGTGGATTCGGATGGTCAGCACCACCCCGAAAGTATCCCCACGCTGATTGAGGCAATCAAGGACTACGATATTGTAATTGGTTCCCGCTTTGCGGAGGGGGCTGCCGACTATGAGGTGTCAGGTCCACGCAAGTGGGCGATGGGCCTGCTATCGTTCCTGTTCACCCGCTCGGCGGGCACCCCGTTCACGGACGTGACCAGCGGCTTTAAGATTGCTAACCGCCGCGGCATCGACTTCTACTGCCGCAACCTGCCCGCCGAATATTTGGGCGACACAATCGACATCACCGCCATGGCTATTAACAATGGCTTGAAGGTGCGTCAGGTGCCGGTGAATATGCGTGAACGTCAGGGAGGTACCCCCTCCTCCGGTCCGCTGAAGTCTGCTGTCTATCTGGTTCGTTCACTGTTTGCCTACGGCATTTCGGTGAGCCGCCGCCCCGAGGAGAAGTAATCATGAGCGCGAGTGTTTTTTTCCTCATTCTGTCCGTACTGGTGTGTGCCTTTGTGATTGTGCAGGTGCGTCACCAGCGCATGAAGGAGCGGTACGCCGCCCTGTGGCTGATTATCGGCGCGGTCATTATCGTGCTGGGCGCTTTCCCGAGTCTGCTAAACGGTGTGGCGGACTTTGTGGGTGTTGCCCTGCCGGTGAACCTGTTGTTCCTGCTGTCGATTCTTTTGCTCATGGGCGTCAGTATTCACCTGACCCTGGAGCTGTCGCGCCTGTCGGAGAAGACCCGTATCCTGGCTGAGGAAGTCGCCATTTTGAAGGCGCTTCAGGAGCAGCCGGAGGGTGCATCTGGCTTAGGCCGTAAATCCTCTGCACGGGGCGAGCAGTAGGAACCATAATTTTCTTTTAGTATTTTTTACCCCTTTGACCTGGAGTAATACCTTATGACCGTTGATATTCTGTTCCCCTACTACGGCGACGTCGCCATGATGAAGCAGGCTGTACTGTCTGTGGTCGGTCAGACCAACCCGGACTGGCGCCTGATTGTTGTCGATGATGGCTACCCGGACGACTCGATTCCTGGCTGGTTCGAGTCGCTGAAGGACGAGCGCATCACCTACATGCGTAATGAAACCAACCTGGGTGCGAACGCGAACTACCGCAAGTGCCTGACCTTCGTGGAGAACGAACTGGTCACCGTCATGGGTGCTGACGACGTCATGCTCCCCAACTACGTGCAGTGGCTCGTGGATGCAGCGGCTAAGCACCCCGAGGCGTCCATTTTCCAGCCCGGCGTGGTCGTGATTGATGAGAACAACGGCCTGTCGAACACTCTGGTGGAGCAGACTAAGGCGTTCTACCGCCCCAAGGGTGAGGCTGTTCTGCAGGGTGAGGAGCTGGCTACCTCCCTGCTGCGCGGCGCGTGGTTCTACTTCCCGTCCTTGGGCTGGCGTAAGGACGCTATTGTGGGCACCGGCTTCCGTGAGGGCCTGAACGTTATCCAGGACATGGCGCTGATTCTCGACATTACGATGCGCGGCGGCTCCCTGTACTACGACCCGCAGATTGCGTTCATGTACCGCCGTCACGGTGGTTCTGACTCGTCTTGGCGCGCCCTTGAGGGTACCCGCTTTGAGGAGGAGCGCCGCTACTACAACACCATGGTTGAAGAGATGACTGCCCTGGGTTGGACGAAGGCTGCCCGCGTGGCTCGTATTCGCTTCTCTTCGCGTGCTCACGCGCTGACTCTGCTACCGAAGGCGGCTCTGGCGAAGAAGTGGCAGGGTGTTAAGAACCTTGCCGAGCACGTCGTAAAGTAAAGACTTCAATTCTATAGGTGCGACCAGTAGAGAACGGAGATAGCGTGGAATCATCGGCAGAGTCCCAGCCGAAGAAAATGACTCGTGGTCATTCGATGGCAATTTTGGGATCGTCCGGTTTAGCTGCACTATCTTCTCTAGGAATTACCGTTGTGGTGAAACGGTTTCTGGAGGGCGAAAGCCTGACGGAGTTCCTTCTCTTCTGGTCGCTTCTTTTTGCCCTCTACGGTGTGGTGGTAGGTATCCAGCAGGAAGCTACCCGCGCTGTGGGTACTGCACGCCGCGACGGTAAAACTGGTGCACGTATTGCACCCGTGGGTGCTCTAGTGGGTCTTGTTGTGGGCGGGTTGACCTTAGCGACGAGCCCTCTGTGGGCTCCTGCCCAGATTCCTTTGAGTGGGTTTAGCGGTGTGCTGCTCCTGAGTGCCGGTGTGGCCCTCTACGCCATGCACATGACTCTCTATGGTGCGTCTGCTGGCCAGGAAAGCTGGTACCTCTTCGCGAGTGTGTCGGGGTTCGACGCTATTTGGCGTATCGTAGCTATCTGTGCGGTCGGTCTGGTCTCTGCACATCTCATCGGTCTTGAAGCCGCAGCGGTTTCTCCGGTACTTCTGTGGCTGCTGATGGTGCTTCTGCTTCCAGAAGCTCGGCGAGTTTTTAGCTCTCGTGCGGATGTTTCCTCGGGCCGTCTGCTGTATAACTACACGCTGTCGATGGGGTCGTCGACTGCTAATGCGGTTCTTATGATGGGCTTGCCGCTTCTGCTGAACGTTAGCATCGATTCAAACGACCCGCTACAACAGGTTATTTTGGCGGTTCTGATTCTGGCGATTTCGATTACGCGCTCGCCGATTATGATTCCTTTGCAGGCTTTTCAGGGCGTGGCGGTGTCTGCTTTCTTGAAGCAACAGAATCATCCGTTGCGTGCTTTTGCGAAGCCTGCTGGTGCACTGTTGGGTGTGGGTCTTGTGGGCGCTGCGGCGGCTTACGTGCTGGGGCCGTGGCTGTTTGGTCTGCTTTATCCGCCGAAGCCTTCAGAGGTTGAAGCATACGCTCAGGTGGTGACTTCTCCGGTGCTTGCACTTCTGGTGTTTGCTTCTGCTTTCCTGGCGCTTCTGGTGCTGTCAGGGTCGCTGGTGATTGCATTGAATATGCACCGTTCGTATGTGGCCGGTTGGGTGCTGGCGGCTGCGGTTGCTTGTGTGGTGGCGGTGTCGCCGTTGCCTCTTCTGACTCGCACTCTTCTTGCCCTGTATGCGGGGCCGACGCTTGGCCTGCTAGTACATGTGGTTGCGATGGTGTGGCGTGCGCGTTCTGTGTCGAGTAGCGGCAACGCTGAGATGGAGAATATTGATAAATAAATGATGAGGGGTTGAGCAAACAAATAGTTATGCTCAACCCCTCATTTCTAGTAGAGTGAAGAACCTCTAGGTCTCCGGGTTATACAAAGTAACCTTATGCTGTGGTGAATCGGCTGGATGCTTCATCCGTCGCGTAGGAGGGCATCTACTGTGGTCAGTATTCACCCATGCCATCCACAACCCCCAAAGGGCTATCGCGAGACCAGCCCACACACTAGCCTGCTCCTGCGATAGAATGCCGTAGGTTTGTAGAACAGCAGTGGCTGCTGGAATCACTGCATAGAGTTGCTTACGCCACCCCGGACGATGCCTAAGCACGACGCTTCGACTTCACGAGGTTCTCCAAATCCGCAATTTGCTTGTGAAGACGTAGCATATTCTCATCGAACCATTCCACGATAGCTCGAGTGCTGACTTTTGCCTGACCGAAGCGCTGTACGGCAGGGTCGCCTTCACGCACAAAAGGCGCATCATACACATCAGTCAGAGCTCGATGAGCTGCCTGGTATGCAGTGTTTTCAGAAATAGGTGCCATGATAATCTCCTTGGCGGTTGGGCAGCTATGATAGCTGCGGTTTATCAGAAAACCCCGCCAGGATAAACCTGACGGGGTGAACTACAGCAGTGAAATAACAGCTTCCTGCGGTAGCTTTATCTGCCTGGGAAAATGATGTAATCCTACTGGAACGGTTACCTATTTTCACAGGCAGAAGTTTAATACGGACGGTATCAGTCCTGGCTATGAAGTAATAGGGCTAAGGCCTTCATACCTTCCAACCCTTCCCACACAGCAGAGCAAGAACGACAAGACGCCCTTTCAGCGGTGTAATACAGTGCAGATCGGCGTATTGATGTTGAGCCGTCGCAGCTTGTTTTCATGACTTCCTGCTCCCCGCAGTTAGGACAAAATCCCTGCAAATCATGACTGGGATGGCGCAACGCAACAATGGCCCGAATCCAACTGGTCGTCGTTGCTAACGCCTCATCATGAAGCTCCTGATGTAGGTGATTGCGAATCCACGCAGAAACCTGATTTTTCAGCGGCGCACCTGGGAATGAGGGCATAACAACGGAACGAATAGACTCTTGAACTTCTAACGCATTAGCAGAAATAGGTATGCGACATCCAAAGCGGCTGGCGCTAGATGCTCCTCCGGTACGTGAACCACCGGCGACATAATCTGCCAACTCGTCCAATAACGCCTGGTGGCGTGGAATACGGAACTTTGCGCGGTGCAGACATTGACGGTCTGCATCCTTCACTGGCGTGCCCACAGTTAGAGCGATTAGATGCTGCTGCAGTTGCTCGCCAGACGAAATGGTAGCCATATGATGTAGCCTCTCTGCTAAATGAGTGAATTATTGATATCCGCTACAGTGCGGAAGGTGTGTGAACCATAGTGTTGGCTCTACAAAGAGTTGCCCTGCTTCTGCTTCTTGGCAGCGAAGTTGAAGCACGGGACAGACGCTTTCTCCGTGCGTGTAGGAATGATGCTAAACCAGTATCATGAACGGCCCATTCATCCTGTCCGTTCTTCTTGCCGATTGGAGCTTCAGTATCCTGGTGCGCATTCTGTCGCTTCATTTGCCGGTAGTGCTTGCGGCATAAGGGGTGCCCGGAATGTCGAGAATCCTGATCTATTGGTTTCTCGCAACGCGTGCAATGAGAAAGCGGAAGAAAAAGAACCGGATTTGCTCGCGAAGGGTAAATTCGCTGCTTTGAAGTTCGTCGAGCTCGAGGGTTGACAGGAAGATAGACCCGCGGTGAATCAAGAGGAACGGTACCTTCTGGCGCGTGGATACATGCACGGCAGATGGAATAGATGGGATTCCACTGATTCTCTATTGCGATGCGTTGTCCGTAATTTTCAGGGTGGATACTACAGGCTGGAAGAGAGATGCCAGCGGTTCTCCAACATCTAGGACAAATAGGTTGCCCTGATGATATGCGGGGATTCTTGTGGAGGCGTATCGCCCTATGCCGCGCTTGGCATGTGCGGCAACCAGTGCGATATGTGTCTGTCGGCTCGTGGCATCCTTTGCATAGCCGGGATGGGTACTTCATGAGTCCTCCTTGGAATCAAAACCTAGCAGAAGATTAATCCGATGTTTATAAAAGACGTAAATCAGCCTTTAATATTCATCGGGGGGGGGTAACATTTAATAAATATTTTTTGTATTTAATTGAAATTCAACTCATAGAAGTTTATTTTTACTCAAATGATTCACTAAGTGAAAATATGCTGATACTTGAGTGTGTTATATATGATAATTTAACTTGTTTTGGGTAGGGCCCATAGACCCTACCCAAAACAAGTTTTGATAGTTATATATCTATGAGGCTCTATGCATTAGAGAGCTCGGATTGCACTCTCCAGCTCCTTCAGACTGGTCTCCAGGCGGATCATAGAAGTATCAAACCAATGGATGACACCGCGCAAGCCGACAGTGGCATTGCCATAGCGAGCCTTAGCGAGGTCGCCCTGGCGAACAAAAGGCTCATCAAAAATTGCATTCATCGCATTCTTAGCCGCGCGGTAGATAACCTCTTCTTCGTTCACTTCTGCCGGGGGACGATAAATCGTAATTGCCGGACCACCGTTGTACGACCAAATGGTGTCGTGCGGATTAATAGAAATACCATTATGGCCAGCGTTGCAATGGATAATCGTGTCGTGGTCATCATAGAAAATGCCGGTGTGACCAGCTGCACCGTTGGTGTATCCACGGCGACCCCAGATAAACACGTCACCACGTCGTGCCGGGTAATTACCCGATGCATCCGGTCGAACCTGAGTCCAGCCGTTACTCTCCAAATCGTGGAAGAGCGTTTCGGTATTACCAATAGCAATATTCTGCGGGAGCAGGCCAGCATCTCGCAGTGCAAAGTAAACCGCAGATGAGCAGTCATAAGAATGCGGGCCAGTTCGATAATTCATCGAATAGGTCACCTTGCCCTTACGCTGCTCCATCCATGCAATCGCCTGATCAATCTTGGACATAATAAAATCCTTTCGGAAAGGCAGTAGCCCCGCACTATGAACCTCCCGGGAAGTCCATAGTGCGGGGCTACCGCAAATGAATTGGACACTAAAAACGCCGACCAGCTTTATCTTGGTCGGCGTGACTGCTCGGTAGGCACACTCCTGCCGAGGTGATATTCACTTTACGTGGGTTGGGTGCGAAAGTCCTGTCGCGCATTTTTGAAATTACAAATTTCTTTATCGCTTATGAACTGACTGGGGTTGGTGCTGGAGGTGTCCGTCCGCTATTACTACTTCAAACCTTGGGAACTTAGGTAACCCTATGGAAAACAGGCGGTGCGCTCCCTACACTGGAAGGGCACATTGACAGACCGCGCGGGCCACCCACACCGCGGCCCCGCCCCTCCCAACGGGTACACCACCGAAGGAGCCACCTATGAGCCGACGCACCGACGCGCCCGCCCGATCACCACGACGAGCCGCCCTCGCCAGCTGGATAGGCTCCGCCCTCGAATACTACGACTTCGCCGTCTACGGCACCGCCGCCGCAATCGTGCTCAACCGCATTTTCTTCCCCGAAGACACCCCCGCCATCGGCATCCTCAAGTCCATGGTGGTTGTGGGCGTCGCCTACGTTGTGCGACCCTTCGGCGCCATGATCGTTGGACCCCTCGGCGACCGCTACGGCCGCCGATTCGTCCTCATGCTCACGCTCTTCCTGATGGGCTTTGCCACCTTCGCCATTGGCTGCCTGCCAACCTACAGCGAGGCGGGTATCCTCGCCCCCACCCTGCTAGTAGCCTGCCGTATGCTTCAGGGCCTCTCCGCCGCCGGCGAGCAGGCAAGCTCCATCTCCATCTCCCTGGAGCACGCCAACGAACACCAGCGCGCCTTCACCACCAGCTGGACCCTGCAGGGCACCCAGTTCGGCTCACTGCTGGCAACCGCCGTGTTCATTCCCTTCGCCGCCCTGCCGGACGAGCACCTGCTCACCTGGGGCTGGCGCGTACCCTTCTGGCTCTCCGCCTTCGTGGTCGTGACCGCCTGGCTGATTCGCCGCACCCTCTCCGAGCCGCCCGCCTACCTGCAGCGTGAAAAGCTCACCGAATCCCCGCTCATGCTGGTCTTCAAGCACCATAAGCGTGCCGTGCTCACCATCGCCGTGTGCGCCATGGTCAACACCGTGAACATGGTCTTTACGACCTTTGCGCTCTCCTTCGCAACCAAGGGTTACGGTCTTGACCGCAGCACCATGCTGCTGGTGCCGGTCGCCTCCAACACCCTCGGTCTGATTGCGATTCCGCTTGCCGCCATGCTTGCCGACCGGATTGGCCGCAAGCCCGTGTTTATTACCGGTGCGGTTGCTTCTTCCCTGGTGATGTTCCCGTACCTCGGCGCGATTGCCGAGGGTAACTGGGTGGGTATCTTCGCCTACGGTGTGCTCATGCACGGTGCGCTCTACTCCATGGCGAACGGCGTGTGGCCCGCCTTCTATGCGGAGATGTTCCCGACCCGCGTGCGCGTGACCGGTCTGGCGCTGGGTACCCAGATTGGCTTCGCAATTTCTGGAGGCGTCGCCCCCGCCGTAGCGACCAGCCTCGCCGGTGCCGACCTGCATAACGCGGTGCTGCCCGCCGTGTTCACGGTCGCTATGTGCGCGCTCGTGGCGTTGGGTGCGCTAACGGCTCGTGAGGGGTACAAGAAGTCCCTTGCGGAGCTGGACGTGTAGCCCACAGAATATATTCCACATACAGAATAAATGCAGGTGGGGCTGGATAGATAACTATCCAGCCCCACCTGCATGTGGTTCTCTGCGTTTGGTTCTCTAAACCCCCTGCTGTGCCGCAATCAGCGCCTCAAAATGCGCCGCCATGCGCTCGGCATTCGGCTCCAGTCCGGTGAAGAGGCGGAACGCATCCACCGCCTGACCCACCGCCATATAGCCACCCGTCAGCACCTCGCACCCGGCGGCACGCGCCGCGCGCACCAGCTGCGTCTCTTGCGGCAGGTAGATGACATCCGCAACCCACAGGCCCTCACGCAACACCTCGGCGCGCAGTGCCGACTCACTCAACGGCATACCCGGATGCACGTGCATACCCACCGGGGTCGCATTCACCAAACCCTGAGCTTCCAGTAGAGCTTCAATGAGGCGCTCATCGTCGCTCAGCACCTCGATCCGGGTCTGCGGGAAGAGCCCGCCCAGCTGCTCCGCAAGCCCCTGAGCCTTCGCCGCGTCACGCTCGAAGAGGCTCAGGCGGCGCACCCCCAGGCGGCACAGGGCGTACGCCGTGGCGCTACCGGCACCGCCAGCACCCAGCTGCACCACGTGCTCCAGGCGCGCCGGATTCTCCGCCACCTGCGGCAGACCGCGCTTCAATCCCGCAATGAACCCGGAGTAGTCCGTGTTATCGCCGTAGAAGCTGCCGTCCTCGCCAATCACCACGCAATTGACCGCGCCCAGGGCGCGTGCCGCATCCGAAAGCTCGTGCAGGTGCTCCATGACCGACTGCTTGCACGGGTGCGTGATGTTGAAAGCGTTAAAGCCGAGCAGTGCCGCCGCATCCAGAAGCGCCGGTGCGGAGGCGCCATCCAGGTTCAGGGCGTCCAGGTCGACGGGGCGGTACAGGTAGCGCACCCCGTGCGCGTCCGCCTCTGCCTCGTGCATGGGAGGGGTCAGGGAGGAGGTGATGCCGTCACCAATGAGGCCCACTAGGAAAGATTCAGTACGCAAACTCATAGTTTCACTGTACGTGTCCGCCTCGTAAGATGCACCTACTTTCTTGAACCCGTACCAAATGCGCGCTGGAGTTGGGAAGAAGATAAAAATAATTTCTACGCCCACAAGAGCGATATGTCTGACAGAAACACCTCGAAGGTATAAGCTTGGTATAAGTGCTCGCGCGCCACGGCGCGCACATGAGACCACACAGACACCGTCACAGTGAAGTGATACCGATATTCGGAGGATAGATTGTCAATGACTGACAAGGCTATGGCACACTTCGCTGGCGCCGATGCATGGGTCGAGCAGTATTTCCTGAACAGCCCCGAAGATGAGCGTGAAGAGTTCACCCCGGCAGAGTTAGAGGATTTGGCTCGCACCCACCGTGCGCTGGCTCAAATCCGCCTGCCTAAGACCGCTGTCGTTGCCGCACGCAACGACGAGTACAACACCACCCTATACGTCGCGACCGACGACATGCCGCACATCGTCAGCTCCCTGACCGCATGCCTTGCCGCACACTTTGGTGGTTTCGTCACCATTCTTCACCCCACCTTCCTCGCTGAACGCGGCCCGGACGGTACCCTTCTGAGCCTGCGTGGCACCGGCATGCGCGGCAACCTTGCCAGCGGTGATACCGCCACTCTTGGCGTGCCCTCCCTCAAGCTCAGCGAGAACGCCCCGGCGGGTACCACTGTCGCTATTGAAGCCTGGATTGCGGTTCGCCTGACCCGCTACCTCACTGAGGAAGAGCAGCGCCGCTGCGAGAAGGAAGTTGAACGCGTCCTCGCTGACGTTCGTGCCTGCCACACCGACCTGGATGCTATGGTCGCCCGCGTTTTCGACCTGGCGCAGTCCATGTACGACCTGCGCGGCGCAACCCTGGGTCATGGTGAGGAATCCTATGCCGCCAACCCGCGCGGTGTGGAGCCTGCATCCCGTGTGGAGGTGGCACAGGACTTCCTGCGCTGGCTGGCCCGCGGCAACTTCGTGTTTATGGGTGTTAAGGAGCGTGTGCTGGACGGCACCTCCGGCGCTATTTCGCTGGTGGACCGCCCCGGTTCGGCGCTCGGTATTCTGCGCACCACGGAGGGTAGGAGCCGCATCCCCCTTTCGGGTGAGACCTTGGAGCGTGCCCTGTTCCCGCGCCCCCTGTACATCACGAAGGCGAATTCCCGCTCCACTGTCGCACGGAACGACTACCTGGACTACATTGGTGTGCGCCGCTTCGACCTGAATGGCCGCGTGATTGGTGAGTACGTCATTCTGGGCCTGTTCACCCGCCAGGCGTACGCACTGCCCGCTATTGAGACTCCGCTGGTGCGTGAGCGTATCGCGATGGTGCGCCGCCGCCTCGGCTACCACCCCGGTTCTTACTCTGACAAGGCGCTTCTGGGTGCCTTGGAGGATTACCCGCGCCTGGAGCTGCTGCACGCTTCCGCTAATGATCTGACCGATACGTTCGGCGGCATCATGGGCCTGGAGGAGCGCCGCAAGACCCGCCTGTTCCTGCGCGCTGACCGGTTCAACCGGTTTATTTCCGCCGTGGTGTACCTGCCTCGGGATCGTTACAACACGAACGTGTGCTCCCGTATCCAGCGGGTGTTCCAACAGGAATTTGATCTTAGTGCCATCGACCATGAGGTGTACCTGTCCTCCTCATCGTTGGCGCGTCTATTTTTCCGCATTCGGCTCACCAACCCCAACGATGTGCCGAAGACGGATCATCAAGCTCTCGAAAAGCGACTGCAAGAAGCCGCCCGCTCCTGGGTGGAAGCAACCGCAGCTGCTATTGAGGCATGGAAACCCGGAGCGGCAGGCCGCCGACTCGCATCAGCCTGGGCAGATGCGACTAGCGCAGCCTACCGAGCCGATTACACAGTAGAACAAGCAATCGAGGATATCGTGATTCTTGAATCTCTCTCGGGCCAGAAGCCCGCCGCAATCAAGGTTGAAGCCGGCGAAGCCAACACCACCCGACTGAAGACCTACCTGTCCGCACCTCACACCCTCACCGAGCTTCTGCCGGTTATGCAGAATATGGGTCTGGTCGTTGTTGATCAGAAGCCCTACGAGTTCAAGCCTGAGGATGGCGAAGACTACGGCTACCTCTACGACTTCGGAGTTGAATTCCCCGAGGGCGTGGATGCAAACGCTGTGGCTTCCCTTTACGAGGATGCCCTGAACGCCTACCTGCTCGGTGAGCGCGAGTCCGATACCCTGGACCGCCTGATCCTGGCTGAGGGCCTGACCTGGCAGGAAGTACGTCTGTTCCGTGCCCTGAACCACTACCTGATTCAGCTGGGCCTGGGCTACACCCCGTCCTTCATGTCGAACACCCTGCTCGCTAACCCGGCCATCACCAAGCACCTGGTCGAGTTCTTCGAGGTCAGCTTCGACCCGAACAACGGTCTCAACGATGAGCAGCGCAATGCACGCCGTGACGAAATCGAAGCAGCCCTGGTTGAGGAACTGAACCAGATTCCCACCCTGGACGCTGACCGCTACCTGCGCTCCCTCGGCAAGGTTATCCGCGCTATCCTGCGCACCAACGCATACCTTGCTGACCGTCCCGCACTCGCGTTCAAGGTGGCACCGCAGGAGATTGACTTCGCACCCCTGCCCCGCCCCAAGTTCGAGATTTTCGTCTACTCCCCGCGCGTTGAGGGTGTTCACCTGCGCTTCGGTAGCGTCGCACGTGGTGGCCTGCGCTGGTCGGACCGCCGCGACGACTTCCGCACCGAGGTGCTCGGCCTGGTCAAGGCACAGATGGTGAAGAACGCCGTCATTATCCCCACCGGCGCGAAGGGTGGCTTCTACCCCAAGCAGCTGCCCGACCCCGCAGTGGATCGTGACGCATGGATCACCGAGGGTCGCGAGTCCTACAAGGTCTTCATCGGCTCCCTGCTGGACGTCACCGACAACCTTGCGGTGGGCACCGACGGCTCCGAGACCGTTGTCCGCCCCGAGGGTGTTGTGGCACGCGACGCTGACGACTACTACCTGGTCGTTGCAGCGGATAAGGGCACCGCAGCATTCTCCGACACCGCAAACGCAATCAGCCTGGAGCGCGGCTTCTGGCTGGGCGACGCCTTCGCATCCGGCGGCTCCGTCGGCTACGACCACAAGGCAATGGGCATCACCGCACGTGGTGCATGGGAGTCCGTCAAGCGTCACTTCGCTGAGCTGGGCCACGACGCTCAGACCGAAGAGTTCACCGCAGTCGGCATCGGCGACATGTCCGGTGACGTGTTCGGTAACGGTCTGCTCCGCTCCAAGGCAACCCGCCTGGTCGCAGCATTCGACCACCGCGACATCTTCCTGGATCCGAACCCCAACGCGGCAGTGTCCTTCGACGAGCGTCAGCGCCTGTACAACCTGCCCCGTTCCTCCTGGCAGGACTACAACCGCGACCTGATTTCCGCCGGTGGTGGCGTGTACTCTCGTGGCCTGAAGTCCATTGAGATCACCCCCGAGGTGCGCGAGGTTCTGGGCCTGGACGAGTCCGTCACCGAGCTGGCACCGACCGAGCTGATTTCTGCCATCCTCAAGGCACCGGTCGACCTGATTTACAACGGCGGTATCGGTACCTACGTGAAGGCTTCCACCGAGACCAACGCACAGGTTGGCGATAAGGCTAACGACGCACTGCGCGTCAACGGCAAGGACCTGCGCGCCAAGATTGTTGGCGAGGGTGGTAACCTCGGCTTCACCCAGCTGGGCCGTATTGAGGCTGCGCTCAACGGTGTTATCCTCAACACCGACGCAATCGACAACTCCGCAGGTGTGGAAACCAGTGACCGCGAGGTCAACATCAAGATTCTGGTGGACCGCCTCGTGGCACGCGGCGAACTGCCCGTTGAAGAGCGTGCTTCCTTCATCGAGTCCCTGCAGGACGAGGTCGGCGGCAAGGTCCTCGAGACCAACGTTGAGCAGAACGTTCTGCTGCAGGGCGAGTTCCACGGTTCCTTCCTGGGCACCAACCTGTACAAGCGCCTCATGCACGACCTGGAAGAGCACGCCGGCCTGAACCGCGCCGTCGAGTTCCTGCCCACCGACGAGGAGCTGGATGCACGCCTGGAGAACACCGGCGAGCGTCTGACCCGCCCCGAGCTGTCCGTCCTGGCTGCGTACGTGAAGATTTACCTCACCCACGCACTGGAGCAGACCGACTTCGCGGACGACCCCTACCTGGAAGGCGTTCTGCGCAGCTACTTCCCGGCAGCACTCGTCGAGCGCTTCGGTCAGCACCTGGACTCGCACCCGCTGCGTAAGGAAATCATCTGCACCCGCGTCGCCAACGAGCTGGTCAACATCGGCGGTATCACCTTCGCATACCGCATCATGGAGGAGTTCAACGTCGGTATCGATTCCGTCGCACGCGCCTTCATCGTCGCTCGTGAGCTCTTCGAGCTGGGCACCGCAGCTAAGCTGCACCGCGAACTGCCCCCGAAGACCCCGCTGGATGCATGGTTCACCGTCCTACGCGACAACCAGCGCGTTCTGGATCGTGCGGTCCGCTGGTTCATCACCGAGCGTGGCGTGGTCGCTGGCGCAACCATCTCCGAGCTGCTCGAGAACTTCGGTTCCGTCGTCGAGATGCGTCGCAACCTGCCCGAGTACCTCTCCGGCACCTCCCGCGCTCGCGTCCGTGCAAAGCGTGACGCAGGCGAGGCATGGGGCCTGCCCGAGGAGCTCATCGTCATCTGGATTCGCGGCTTCGAGGGCTACGCCCTGCTGGACGTGATTCGTTCGGCCGCCGATCACGACTTCGAGGCAACCTCGCTGGCACCGGTCTACTTCGCAACCTACGACCGCTTCAAGGTGGACGAACTGCTCGGCCTCATCTCCGACCTGCCCCGCAGCGACCGCTGGGAGATCCTGGCACGCCAGGCAATGCGCGGCAGCCTCTACGAGACTGCTGCAAGCCTCGCACTGTCCGTGGCTGAGGGCGCGAAGGGCGACTTCTCCACCGTGGATGGTGCACAGCAGGCGCTGGCAACCTGGATTGAGGAGCACCCGACCCGCGTGGGTAACATCGACCGCATCCTCGAGGAGATTGCTGAGGCAGCTCCGGATGCAACCGGTCACCCGCGACTGGCTGTAGTGTCCGTAGCACTGCGCACCCTCGCTAGCGCATCCTAAGTAAATAAGACCCGTTAGGGTCGCCGCTTAGAGCATCCCGGTTCCCTCCCGGTCGGAGGGGCCGGGATGCTTTTGCGCAGGAGCATGTTGGGTGGGGACACTCTGCATAGTGACATCCTGCATATTGACGCCCTGCGTGTGGGCGTATCGCTTGGGAATACCCTTCTCAGGGTTGTTGCACCCTACACATATTGCGCAGAACACTGCTCTCACTAGGTGTTTTGCGTTTTGGCGTGATGCACATTATGGGGGTGTGTCCTAAATCCCTTCAAATATCAAGTAGAGGGTTAAGGAAACCAAAGGTTTTAGTTGATATATGCCGTATATTGATTCACGGCGGCATCAGCGCAAACCATGGGGACCCGGCACTTCTCGGTACGACGACTCTTTCCCCTGGCACGTCACACGGTGCTGTTAAAACACACTGCCCCTAATCTTTACGATTATCGACTGAAAGTCTGCAAGATTGTCTACCAACCACGGTACTGAGGAAAAAAGCAACAGCGCATGGCGCCTCCTCATTAACTTTCTGCTTTACGTCTCTCCGGTCGCACTGCTGACCACCATCTTCCCCATCGTCACCCCGACGATTAACCGGTACAACCTCGATGGTGTACCCCTGATTCAGGTGATCCTGGCAGCATCCATTACCGTTCCTTGGCTCAGCCAGGCAGCCTGCCTGCCCCTTTACCGTGCTATCCAGATGGAGCACAAGAAGATTGCGGACGCCCGCGAAGGCCTGCGTATTCACGCTGAAACCCTTGAGCACCAGCTCAAGCGCGCCGAAGCACGCGCCGTACGCGCACGCATGTCCGAGCCGCAGTTCCAGGACATTACCGACCTGACCGCGTTCACCCGCAACTGGCTCTACCTCTTCTTCATGACCATGCCGCTGGTACTGCTCTTCGCCGTACCGGTCGCCCTCGTCCTCCACTGGTCCCCGACTGCATTCGGTGCGTTCTTTGTCCTGGGTGTTCTCAATATTGCGTTCGCGCAGCTGCTGGTCATCCCGAACCTCGCGAAGAACCGCATCATCTGGTTCATCGCGTGGCTCGGCTACTCTCTCGCCCTGCTCTGCTACCCCATCATCTGGTTCCTGCCGCCGCTGGTTGGTTCGCTCATCCTGCTGGTGAGCCTCGGTAAGGACCTGGTGCACCTGCTGCACTTCGCACGCATCCCGCTCAAGGACATTGCACTCGATGCCCTGCGCGGCTTCTTCACCGGCTCCATCATCTGGGCCGATAAGTACATGCTCTTCCTGGTCACCGGCGGCGAGATTAACGTCGTGGCAATCTACCTGAGCCTGATCCCCTGCGTTATCGCCTACAACTACTTCTTCGTGGTGGAGGCAGACCGCGTCAACGCAAGCATCCAGCACCTGTGGACCATCTTCGACCGCCTGCCCTACAAGGGTGTTCAGGCGGAGTCTTCGAAGGCTCTGCGCACCTCCAACCACGCTATCCGCAACTCCCTGCTGATTTACATCGCCAGCGCCATTGTCACCGGCATCCTGATGTACATCTTCCTGCCGCAGTCCTACCCGCTGGCGCTCTCCGGCCTGGTCGTGGCGTTCCTCTTCGTTGCAGTGGCACTGCTGATCTACCAGATTGAGTACATGACCATGTACGTCACCGTGCAGCTGCTCTCCGCAGCGCACCTGGTGCTGCTCTTCATCTCCTTCATGATTCTGCCCAACGAGACCGGCTACCTGCCCATCATCGTGGGCGAGGCAGTGCTCGCCTTCGCCTGCTACCGCGTCTACCGTCAGGCGTGGGCAGCGCCCGAGTACTCCCTCTTCTGGCGTCGAGCCCTCGCCTGGTAAGAACCGCACGGTCCGCGAAAGATACATACGACAATGACTGAACAGATGTACCGAAACCACTACGCGCCGCTGCAGCTTCCGGCTCCCGGCCCCCACTACAGCGACCCCGAATACCCGGACGTTGACGTCGCCATCATCATGGAATCCACCTACCCCTACCTCAAGGGTGGTGTGTCCGCGGTGGTGCACGATATTGTCTGCGAAAACCCGGATCTGACCTACGGCATTATTCACATCGCCTGGGATAAGAACTCCCCCCACGAAGACCTCTACGGCATGCCCGAGAACGTCAAGTGGGTCAAGGTGCTGTACCTGAGCCTGGAAGTCAACCGTGAGGCCTTCGCAGAAGCCTGCGATCCCTCCGCACTGCGCATGAACTTTGCGGAGCGTCAGGCACTCACCAACCGCCTCATGGACGGCTTCAGCGCCCTCATCGCCGGCGACGTGAACCCCCTCTGGAAGCTCTACGACGAGGGCATCAACCCCGCAACCCGCAGCTACAACCTCTTCGGCCTCTTCGGAACCCGCGAGTTCATGCAGGCGATTGCGGGTCTGGGATTCTTCTCCGAGGTGCCCTTCGGTGAGCTCTTCTGGAAGGTGCGCGACTTCGTCTCCATCCTCTTTGCGATCCTGCACGAGCGGATGCCGCACGCCCGCGTCTACCACGCCCACACCACCGGCTACGCTGCACTCATCGCCGCCGCAGCCGCACGTGACCACGGCACCAGTTTCCTGCTGACCGAGCACAACCTGTACATTCGCGACACCGTGAACACCAAGCTCGAACGCAACATGGCGAAGCCCGTCACCACCGACTACGCCTTCCTCAATGAGGAGCGTGAGCACCCCGGCCTGGGCCCGGTCACCCTCGACGAGCGTGCCTGGTCCGTCTGGTTCGTTGAAATGGGACGCTTCTGCTACCCCAGCGCCGACATGGCAACCTACCTGTACCCCAAGGCACTGGAAGAGGCACGCGGTATTGGCGCGCCCATCGACCAGATGAACGAGGGTGACAAGGACCGCGCAATCATTCTGCCTAACGGTATGCTCATCGAGTCCGTGGCGGAAGCCTACTACGCCCGCCAGGCGGCGCGTGCCCGCATCCTCGCTGAGGGCCGCGGCCACGTGTGGCGCTTCGTGTTCATCGCCCGCGTGGTGCCCATTAAGGGTCTGACCGACCTGATTCGCTCCCTCGCGGTGCTGCGCGATCAGGGTCTGGTGAACTTCCACCTGGACGTGCTCGGCCCCAAGGACCACCTGCCCGAGTACTACGAGCTGTGCCTGCGCACCATCGAAGAGCTCAACATGGGCGAGTACATCACCTTCCACGGCACCGTGAACGTGCGTGCGATGCTCGACCGCTTCGACCTGCTGCTCA
Source organism: Rothia sp. HMSC066G07 (assembly GCF_001814485.1). Lineage (NCBI taxonomy): Bacteria > Bacillati > Actinomycetota > Actinomycetes > Micrococcales > Micrococcaceae > Rothia > Rothia sp. HMSC066G07. The sequence goes on from NZ_KV816917.1 coordinate 88,222, forward strand.
TGCCCAGCTACAATGAGGGTCAGCCGATTGTGGCGCTCGAGGCGATGGCCGCGTCCATCCCGCTGGTCAGCACCGACGTGGGCGGTATGTCCCAGCTCATCGATGATGTGCTGGTCGCCCCCGACGGCCACGAAATCGGTAACTGCGGTATCTTGACCATCCCCGGCGATATTCACGGCTTCGCGGCGGCGCTGCGCACCCTCATGGAGGAGCCCAGCATCTACGAACGCTACTGTGTGAACGCCTACGACCGTATCGTCAGCTTCTTCCAGCTGCGACTGGTCATGGACCGCTACAACACGATCTACCGCGAGCTGGGCAAGCTGCCCCCTCGCGCCCCCGAATTCGACCCGGAGTACGATGGCGAATAAACTCACCCGCTTGGGCGGACCCGGCAAATTTGGTGCCTGGGTCCGCTACGGCGGTAAGCCCATTACCCAGCAGCAGCTCGATTTTGCGGTCAAGAACTACTCTGTCGCAATCCTGCAGCCCTGGGAACTGGACGCGGCACGCTACCTGAAGAAGCGTGCACCTCAAATGGTGGTACTGGCGTACAAGTGCCTGTCCTCCACCCGCTCTTATGAGCCCGGCCCGATCTATTCTTCGGGTGTGTCTTACCCGCTGGCGCAGTCTATGGCGAACTCCGGTAAGGATTTCTTTGCCCACCGCCTCAACGGTGACCGCATCGAGTGGAAGGGCTACCCCAAGCACTTCCAGATGCAGGTGTGGAACGCCGACTATCGTTGGCACTGGGTGGACGCTGTGGTGCGCGAAATGCGCGACTCACCCTTTGACGGGGTCATGGCGGATAACGACGTGGAGAACGATTACTACGGTCTGGACCTGCCCATCCAGGGCGTGGAGTCCATGACGAAGATCCGTGAGCACCTGGATTTTCTGGTTGCGTACGCCGGTATTGAGCTGAATAAGATTGGCAAGATTCTGGTGCCCAATATTGCTGAGTCTCGTCTGCGTTACGGCAAGTGGGAGCGTCACAGCGCCTACGGTGGTGGTTTTGAGGAGGTGTGGCTCGGCTGGGGTCCGAACGACTACCTGTCTTCGCCCTATGCCGTGATGCAGGGTCGTGAGATTGCGAACGGCTCGGCGGGCGACGTGAACCTGGGGGCTACTTTTGCGGGTCTGGGTGGCCGTAGCGCCGCCTCGCAGAAGAAGGTGACGATTCTGCGTACCCCGCTCAGCGACCGCAAGGCTCCGATTACCGGCACGGATGAGAATTTCCTCTACGGTTTGGCGGGCTTCTGGGTGTTCGGTGGAGGTGCCTTCACCGGCATCAGTGCAACCCACCACGACGCCTACGACGAGATTCCGCACGCCCCGGAGCTTTCCTACGACCTGGGGGATCCGGTCGGCGGTATTATCGCTCAGAAGACCGCTCAGACTCGTGCCTTTACGCACGGTTGGGCTGCCCTGAACACCGGCTCGAAGGATGTGACCATGAAGGTTCCTTCCGGCCTGGTGGATGCGGCAAACCGCCCGGTGCCCTTGAGCTTCACGCTGCGGGCGCATCAGGGTGTGGTGTACCGCCGTAAGACGTAATTTACCGTAAGCGGTAATTTTAAGGGCTGTTTCACAGCGTAACAGCCCTGTACTGTGGAACAAGCGGCTGGAATACAGCCAACCGTTCTCGCGGTGTTGAGTTTAAGGAGTGAACTACAGTGAATATTCTTTTGATTGACGGCGGTAAAGCATTCGCCCACTCGGCGGGTCGTCTGAACCACACCCTGCATCAAGTAGCCCGTGATACGTTATCGGCGCTCGGTCATCATGTGCGAGAAACTGTGATTGACGACGGGTACGATATTCACCAGGAAGTAGAAAAATTCCAGTGGATGGATGCGGTCATCTGGCAGATGCCCGGTTGGTGGATGCACGAGCCGTGGACCGTGAAAAAATATATGGACGAGGTGTTTACCGCCGGTGCGGGTAACCTGTACGCTAATGATGGTCGCCACAGGGTCAGCCCCACTGAAGGATACGGCACGGGCGGTCTTCTTCAGGGGCGGCGTCATATGCTGTCGCTGACGTGGAACGCGCCTCGCGAAGCTTTTACCCGGGAGGGCGACTTCTTTGAGGGACTCGGGGTAGATGCCCTCTATATGCACTTTCATAAGGCCCATGAGTTCATGGGGACTACCCAGTTGCCCACCTTTATTTGCTATGACGTGATTAAAAATCCGCAGGTCGAACAGTATCTCGCTGACTATACTGCCCACCTCAACGAGGTCTTCGGTCGGGCGTAAGGGTTTAAGCCTGCATGCCTTCATAAGCATGTCTGAGGTGGATGCGGCAAACCGCCCGGTGCCCTCGAGCTTCACGCTGCGGGCGCATCAGGGTGTGGTGTACCGCCGTAAGGCGTAATTCACCGCTCGCGTAGCTCTTCTGAGCTTCTGTGCGACACCCCTTATTTGCGCATATAACCTCATAAACAAACCCACCGGCAATATAACCAAATGGCTATATGTACCGGTGGGTTTGTTATATGCGTGCTAGATGAGCTGGGGTAGCTTACTTAGCGGGGTAGGAGGGCACGTCGTAGCCGCCCATACGCTCCAGAACGCGAATCACCTGGCAGGAGTAACCGAACTCGTTGTCGTACCAGACGTAGACAATTGCGGAGTCATCGGTCACCACGGTAGCCAGCGAGTCCACAACACCTGCGGTGCGGGAACCCACGAAGTCGGTGGAAACAGCCTCGGGGGAATCCGAGTAGCCCACCTGGCGGCGCAGCTCGCCGTCGATGGACTCGCGGCGGAACAGCTCGTTCAGTTCCTCAGCGGAACCTGCGGGCTTGGTCAGCTTCACGTTCAGGATTGCCATGGAGACGTCCGGGGTGGGAACGCGGATAGCGTTACCGGTCAGCTTGCCTTCCAGCTGCGGCAGAGCCTTAGAAACAGCCTTTGCAGCACCGGTCTCGGTGATGACCATGTTCAGCACAGCGGAGCGACCGCGGCGGTCACCCTTGTGGAAGTTGTCAATCAGGTTCTGATCGTTGGTGAATGCGTGAACGGTCTCAACGTGGCCGCGCTCAACACCGTATGCGTCATCCAGAACCTTCAGTGCCGGAGTAATCGCGTTGGTGGTGCAGGATGCTGCGGAAACAATCTTGTCCTCATCGGTGATGACGTTGTCGTTCACGCCGAACACGATGTTCTTCATGTCGCCCTTACCGGGAGCGGTCAGCAGAACACGAGAAATGCCGGGGCGGTTCAGGTGCTGCTCAAGGCCCGGAACGTCGCGCCAGCGGCCGGTGTTGTCCACCAGCAGAGCGTCCTTGATGCCGTACTCGGTGTAGTCGACAGTGGTCGGGTCAGAGGAGTAAATGAAGCGAACCGGAACACCGTTAGCGATGATGGTGCTGTTCTCCTCGTCCACCTCAATAACGCCCTTGAACGGACCGTGAACAGAGTCGCGCTCCAGCAGGGATGCGCGCTTGACCAGGTCCTTATCGCCGTTCTTACGCACCACAACAGCGCGCAGGTTCAGGCCAGAACCCAGCGGCGAGGAGGAGCGCTCCAGCAGAATACGAGCCAGCAGGCGACCAATACGACCAAAGCCGTACAGCACAACGTCCTGCTCCTTCGGCTGGTCACCCTGGTGGTTCACGGAGGAACCCAGCTGCTCGGGCAGCCACATGGACAGCTCGGGGGAGCCCGCCTCGTGGTGTGCCTTGTGCAGAGCAGCAATGTTAATCGAGCACGCGCCCAGGTTCAGCTCAACCAGGGCGCGAACCAGCTCGAGGGAGTGCGCGGGGTTCAGGGGCGCACCGTCGATGTGGGATACGAAATCGTGCAGCTTCAGCAGCTCAATGACAGACTTGTTGACCAGGCTGCGGCCGTGAATGCTCAGCACCACGCCGTTCTCGCGGTGCAGCTTACCGATGAGGGGGATCAGCTCCTCTGCGGTAGCTTCACGGTTAACCCAGGTAGCGGTTGCAGTCGTCACGTATGACCTTCTTCCTAACTTCGTCGTTGGAGGGTAGGCGCGACGATGCTGTCGCGTCAATACCGTGCCGGGCGTTAAGACCCGGCGTCGGTTTAAGTCTAACCCGTGCGGACCCCTTCAGAGCCTCAAAATTAGCGATATTGAGGCTAAAAGTCAGAAGAGACAGAAGGCAGTTTGTGAACCCACACGGCAAGCCAACATAAGCCCTCAAATGGGAAAGCAAAACCACTTTAAATACCCACAAAAACACACGTCACGACCCGGAAAACATGAGTAGAATTGAAACCATGTTGACTGTAATCGGTGAAGCACTCGTAGACGTCGTCCACCAGCACGACGGAGAAACCCGCGCCTACCCCGGCGGATCGCCCATGAACGTAGCCGTGGGCGCACGCCGCCTCGGCCACCCCACCAACTTCGTCGGCCACTACGGCCCCGACGCCTACGGCAAGAGCATTGACGCACACCTGGAAGCATCCCAGGTGACCCTGCCCTTCGAACACAGTGCTGAGCGCACCTCCGTCGCCCAGGCAACCATCGGTGCCGACGGCGCAGCAGAGTACGAATTCGACATCACCTGGTCCCTCGACTCCGTCGCTGAGAAGCTCACCGAACTGGCACGCAGCTCCGACGCAGTGCACACCGGCTCCATCGCAGCCATGCTCGAACCTGGCGCGCACGTGGTCGCAGCAGCCTTCGAAGCAGCCCGCGACAGCGCCCTGCTCAGCTACGACCCGAACTGCCGCCCCACCCTCATCCACAACGTCGACGAGGGCCGCGCATGGGCTGAAAAGTTCGTGTCCCTCTCCACCGTAGTGAAGGCATCCGACGAGGACCTGCAGTGGCTCTACCCCGACCGCTCCCTCGACGACACCGCACGCGCGTGGCTTGACCTCGGCGCCGAGCTGATGGTCATCACCCGTGGCGAGGACGGCCCCATCGCCTTCACCAAGAAGTACCCCGAGGGCATCAGCCAGCCCGCACACCGCGTTGAGGTTGCGGACACTGTTGGTGCCGGCGACTCCCTCATGGCGGCACTCGTTGCGGGCCTGCTAGACCGCGGTATCGCCGGTGCTGAGGCGCGCGCCAAGGTCGCCGTACTGACCGCCGAAGACATCGCCGACCTGCTGCGTTTCTCCGCAACCGCAGCCGGCATCACCGTCTCCCGCGCGGGCGCTAACCCGCCCACCCGCGAAGAACTTGACGCCGTACTCGACGGCTAAATAATCTACGCCTCGCCGGCGGATAGCTCACTCTGTCCGCCGGCGTCGCCATATCCACCCGAACCCCACCATTGAGGAGCATAATGAGCAACCTCGGCACCGCACCCCTGCCCCGCGAACCCTATGCGGGCTTGCCCGACCTGCCCGAATTCACCCTGACCTCCACCGACATTCAGGACGGCGGCACCGCCCCCGAATGGATGCTCTCCGCCCTTTTCGGCGTGGCGGGCGGTCAGGACCGCTCCCCGCAGCTGTCCTGGAGCGGCTTCCCCGAGGGCACCAAGTCCTTCGTGCTGACCTGCTTCGACCCGGACGCACCGGTCCCTAGCGGCTTCTGGCACTGGACTGTCTCCAACATTCCCGCCAACGTGACCAGCATTGACACTGGCGCGGATGCACCCGCCGGCGCTCTGACGCACCGCAACGACGCCGGTGTGGCGGGCTTCCTGGGTGCTGCCCCTCCGGCTGGTCACGGCCCGCATCGCTACATCTTCTGCGTCACCGCCGTGGACGTGGAGAAGCTCGATATTGACGAGAACGCCAGCCCCGCCGTCGTGAACTTTAACCTGCTCGGCCACGGTCTGGGTCGCGCGTTCCTGACCGTCACCTACGCGGAACCGGCGGCATAGCGGCACACCGGCTCGCTGGCACAGTCTAACGAGCCCCGCGCCCTAACCAGCCCTGCACCCTGCCCAGCACCGATACACCCCACCACTGAAGGCAAACACTGCATGATTAAACTCATCGCCAGCGACCTGGACGGCACCCTCATCGGGCACGACTTCCGGTTCCGTCCGCGGACCCTGCGCGCCCTTGAGGCTGCCCGCGCCGCCGGGATTGACATCGTCTTCGTTACCGGCCGCCCGAGCCGCTGGCTCACGCCCCTGCGCGAGCAGACCGACTTTGACTCCTACGCCATCTGCTCTAACGGTGCCGTGGTGTACCACCTGGGCGCGAACGAGGTAGAAGAGATCAACGGCGCAGATCCCGCGGTGATTGCCCGCACCCACGAACTCCTAGAACCCATGTTCCCCGACGCCACCTACACCCTGGAAACCGTAGACACCGTCTATATTCAGGGGCCTCACGACGGCGGTGAGGTGCTTGAGGGCGCCCGCGTTATTGAGTCGAGTATTGCTGATTCCCTGGAACGAATTGGCTCAACCCCGGTCATTAAGTACCTGATCCGTGTGCCCGGCATGGACCCGGATATTCTGCAGGCGCGCGTGCACCAGGCGGTGGGTTCGCTGGTGTCGGTGACCCGCGGCGTGGTCGGTGAGCCGCTCATCGAGATGGGCTCTAAGACCGTGAATAAGGGGCGGATTCTGGAGAAGTTCGCGGCACGCCACGGCATTGAGGCGCACGAGGTGATGGCGTTTGGTGACATGCCGAATGACGCTGAGATGCTTTGCTGGGCGGGGGAGGGCTTCGCCATGGCGTCGGGTCAGCCGGCACTCATTGCGAAGGTGGGGCGCACCTGCCCGGCCTTCCATGAGGACGGTGTGGCGCAGACGATTGAGGCGATGCTCGCCGAACGGTCCTAGCCGCCTAGCACTAGCTATCCAGCACTAGCGGCTAGGTGAGCCTCCGCAGACATAACTCAGACATAAACTTTTATGTCTACACATAAAAAATTTGAGTCTAGACATAAAAATTTATGTCTAGACTCGAATTTTTGTGTCTGATTTACATCTGATTTGTGTCTAGACTAAAATTTTTTGTATGAACAACGTGGAATGGACCCCCGAATGGCTTGCTGAAACCATCAAACTACTGTGCACTCACGGCAGCGATACGCAGTTTATTGAGGTTAAAAAAGCCCACGGAGGCTACCCCGGAAGCCTAGACGCAACCCTGAGTAGCTTCTCCAATAGTTCCACGGGCGGAATCATTATCTGCGGCCTCGACGAGAATAATGACTTTGCACCTGTAGGCGTATACGACCCTGCAGACCTAGAAAAAACCCTCGGCAACAAGCTCCGCAGGGGCCTCAAGCCGCCGAACACCATGGAATCCGGCACCATCCTCTACGAAGACGCCAAAATCTTTGTCGCCGCAATCCCTCCGCTGCCTCCCTATGAACGCCCCGCCTACATTGGCGGTAAAGCGTACGTGCGTTCCGGCGACGGTGACCACGAAATGAGCCGCCACGAAACCGACCTGATGGTAGCTCAGCGGACACGCACCGGATTCGATGAGGAGCCGGTAGAATACACCTCCCTGGCTGACCTAGACGAAGGCCTCAAAACTGCTTATCTGCGAGACGTCCGTGCTAAATCACGCCGCCTCGCCGGAAGTTCCGATGAAGAAGTCCTCCGCCGTAAGGGAATTATTGCCCTCGGAACCGATAATCTTTCCCTCGCAGGCCTGTACGCCTTGGGTTCTTACCCTCAGGAGTTTAGGCCCTCGCTCAAAGTCACCGGAGTCGTCATCGACCCAAGCGGTAAAGCCCGCAACCTCGACAAGTTTGAGGCGGACGGCCCCATCCCCGCGATGCTCGAAGAGACTCTGGCATGGGTCAAGCGGAACCTGGCACACCCGGTTGTCGAGCTGTCCAACGGGCACCTCATCAACGGGCAGGAAGTACCCGATATTGCCCTTCGCGAGATCCTGTCGAATGCACTCGTACACCGCAGCCTCAACCCCAAAGCAGATACCGAAGAGGTGCGCGTCAGGATTTTCCCTGACCGAATCTCTGTAGAGAACCCCGGCGGTCTATACGGAATCACTCTCCAGCGTCTGCAAGAGTACGGCGAACGCTCCCGCGTGAATGACCGCCTGTATGACGTCTGCACGCATGTAACAACCCCCGACGACGGATACCGAGTCATCGAAGGTGAGGGTAGTGGCATCTACACTGCCCAGGAGGCGGTGCGTCAGGCAGGGCTGAAACCCATCCAATTCGTTGATGGGGTCATTCGTTTTACCGCGATTATCAGCAGGGAGCCTCTGGATGGTACTCGTGCCGCCGATGTTGGTTCACCGCAGCAGAAGTCGGAAGTAGACCCGCGCCAATCGTCATCTACGGTTCCTGGTAACCGTCAGGAGGCGGTGCTCCTGGCTCTGCGCTCGCTACGCCACCCCGCCGGTATCGAGGACATCATGGGTGCTCTTCCCTGGCCTTTTGCTGAGCAGCAGAAGCCGCAGGTCCGGTACGTCCTCACGAAGCTCCTTCAAGAGGGCGTGATTGTGCGTGAAGGTGGTCGAGGTAACCGCAATACGACATACCGCCTGGCCTAACCGAATATCGGGCTAACATGCAAAAGCGGCCCGGATGGAAACCAATCCATCCGGGCCGCTTTTCTACAGCCTACGCCTCAGGAGCATCACTCCCAACAGGCGTAAGCGTGAGGAGCTAAAACCTAGTGCACCTCGGTGCTCTTCTCAGGGTCGAAGGGCTCCAGCGGGTCGCCAGCGGCCTTCGTGTACTTCGCAATGAAGGTCATCAGGTGGAAGATAATCAGGGTCGCAGCGGTACCCAGAGCAATACCGGCGAAGGACAGCTCGCCGAAGGTCCAGGTGTAGTCTGCGATACCCACAATCAGCGCCACAGCGGCGGTGGTCAGGTTGATCTGGTTCGAGAAGTTCACACGGTTCTCGCTCCAAATACGTGCGCCGAGCATACCGATCATGCCGTACAGAACGGTTGCGGCACCGCCCAGAACACCCGCCGGGACGGTCGCAATTGCCGCACCGAATGCGGGGAACATGGACAGCGCAATCGCGAAGATAGCAGCCACCCAGTACGCCGCGGTGGAGTACACCTTGGTTGCAGCCATAACGCCAATGTTTTCAGCGTAGGTGGTGGTACCCGAACCGCCGCCCATACCGGCGATGGTGGTTGCCAGGCCGTCCGCCATGAGGGCGCGACCCGAGTAGTCGTCGAGGTTCTTGCCGCTCATCAGAGCAACAGACTTCACGTGGCCGATGTTCTCAGCCACCAGCACCAGAATCACGGGGATGAACAGGCCGGCGAGCTCCCAGTGGAACTCGGGGGTCTGGAACTGCGGCAGACCAACGATGCCCTGAGTCTCAACTGCCTTGTCAATCTTGGAGAAATCTACCTCGCCGCGAATCACAGCGGTGATGTAACCAATGCCCACACCCAGCAGGATGGACAGGCGGCCAATGATGCCCTTGAACAGCACCGAAATCAGGATGATGGAGCACAGGGTCACCAGCGCGGTCACCGGTGCCACCATGAAGTTGTCCTTAGCGCTCTTTGCCAGGTTGAAGCCAATCAGCGCCACAATCGAACCGGTTACGACCGGGGGCATGAGCTTGGTCAGCCAGCCGGTGCCAGCGAACTGAACAATCAGACCGACCAGGAACAGCGCCGCACCCGCCATGACGATACCGCCGAGGGCACCAGCCGGGCCGTGCGAGTTCATAGCAGCCGCCAGGGGTGCAATGAATGCGAACGAGGAACCCAGGTAGGAGGGGACGCGTCCGCGGGTAATCAGCAGGAACAGGACCGTACCGATACCCGAGAAGAACAGGGTGGTTGCCGGCGGGAAGCCGGTAATGATCGGCACGAGGAAGGTCGCGCCGAACATTGCGACCACGTGCTGCGCGCCGATACCGATGGTGATCGGCCATGCGAGGCGCTCGTTCGGGGCGACGAAGGAACCGGGCTGAATGCTTCGACCGTCGCCGTGAATCGACCAGTCAAAGCCGAGAAGTTTAGAGATGCTCAAAGGGAGCTCCTGAGGTGAATGTGGTGGTGTATAAAATTCCACATAATTCTACGCGCATATGGGTGTAGGTCACAGCTAAACGCCTATAAATATGAGCAGGGATACGTTAATTAGGGCATAGTCTTCTTTTATTGTGGGCTCCATATCCCGTATATAGCCCAGAATGCATCAATACCCCGTATATGCAATTCAAAGCATATACGGGGTATTGATGCAAAGAGCGAATAAAAACACTCGCTATACGTAGCTCATTAGCTTAGAGAGCGTCACGCAGGTTCTCCAGGTGATCGTAACGCGCCAACTCATATCGCAGGTGACCTTCGGTCGGCGACTGAACCGGCAGGAACGACGCCTCACGCAGGCGACGAGCAGTCGGGGAAGTAGCCACGTAACCGGCGCCTCCAACAACCTGCAGCTCAAAGTGAGTAGCAATGGTCGCAAAGTGCGAAACACCCAAACGCAAGCTCAGCAGGTCACGACGCTCAGCACGCTCCGGCTCAGACGCCAGGCGAACCAGTTCCTCACGCAGGCTCTGGTACTCCGTCAGAATCAGCGGGAACTCAGGACGGAACACACCCTGGGAGACGTCCAGATGCTTAGCAGCCTCCTGTAGAGCACCAGCGGCAAGACCCAAGCAGAACGACGACTGAACCAGCAGGAACGGCGCGGTCACATCGTGCAAGAACGCCTCAATGTTATCGCTCAGAATGTCCTCGCTCGGAACGAAAACGTCCTCGAACTTCAGAGTGCCAGACTCGGTGCCGTTCAGTGCCAGCAGGTTGCGGTGGTAGTCAACGCTCAGACCCTCAACGTTCTGGCGAACCGTCACGATGTAGCGGTTCGGGTGGCTCTCCGGGGCGTTCTGCACAGCCACCGGAAGAACAATCACGCCGCCCGGGTACAGGTTCGACGCCCACGACACGGAACCGTTCAGCTTCAGACCGCCCTCAACGAGAGTGCCCTCAACCTTAATCGGTGCCAGGCCCGAAGCCTCCTTGTACGCTGCCGCCATCGCGGTGGTGCCGCTGACGGTTGCATCCGCCAGACCCTCGGGCAGCTCGCGGCCCACAGCGTCAAAGAACGCGATGGTGGAGCGGTGAGCCCACAGGGAGAACGCCGTGGAGGCATCCTCGGTGGCAAGGTCGAACGCTACCGAAACCTGGGGGACCAGGGAGTCGCCGTCACGGCCCAGGGTAATCAGGCCGTCCTTAGCGATTTCGCGCAGGTTCTCGAAGGGGGAACGCTCGCCACGGTCAACCGCGCTAGCGTGGGTTCGGGCGAGTGCGAGCACCTGCTCGCGCTGGGGGTAGTCGTAGAGGGGTTCGAGAGTGAACTCGGACATGGGGTTTCTCCTAAGCGGGGAGTGTCACATCTATGCGTGCAGCTTGAACAGTCGGTCAATGGGGGTGCTGACGGCCTTACGGGCGCGAACAACAGCTTCTTCGTCGGGTGCGTCGTAGAAGCAGAGGCACTTTGCGGTGTCTTCGCGAACGTAGGTGCGCAGGAAGGAAACCTCAGGTACTTCAGCGTACTTGGGCGCGTTTGCCTTCTTGCGGGTCAGGTACTGTTCCATAGTGATCTCTGCGGGGATGTCCCACTCAACCAGGTAGTCTGCGTCCTTCTTGAGCTTCTTGATGTCTTCGAGCTCTGCGCCGACCAGGCGGACTGCGTCGGGGCCTGCGACGGCTGCGCGCTCACCGATGGCTGCGGTGAGGTCGGGGCCGAATGCGGTGCTCTCAGCTTCGACGATGACGAAGACAATCTTGTGGTCTGCGGAGACCTGGGTTTCGATGAGCTCGGCGCCGTGGCTCAGGGACGAGTTGACGGTCTCGATGAGTGCGGTTGCTTCGTCCTTGGACGGCTGTGCGGGGGTCAGTTCTACCAGGTAAAGTGCCATGATGTTCTCCTCGGCTTAGGGTTGAAGGGTTGTTCCGGAAGGGGCCTTCCGGTTTGTTATGGATTCACCTTAGACCCGTGGTTGAGGGCTGTCTAGTAGATTTCTGTTCGTGGCTTAATACGTCCTTTTTGACTCTAATGTTCGTCATGTGTGTTCATGCGGAGACATAAATCGTCACAGTTCCGTGCATGGGAACCCGCCTACAGCCGCAGAATTTTCGCGTGGGTTATCGAACCCGGAGGCGCATCTATCCGCGCCGTCCCGCTCGTGCTGCAAAGTCGTCGAGGGCGCGGTTGAGAGCGGGGACAGTCCACACTTTTTGCCCCTGAATTTTGACGCGTTCTTCACGCAGAATTTGCAACTCCACCATGCGGTTGAGGAGGCGATACACACTAGCCCGGGACCCCCGCGTGTGTTCCTCCACCATGCGTGCGGTGAAGGCGGGCTCGGTACAGCACAGGTCGGTGAGGGAACGCAGGAGAGGGGTTTTACGCTGGGCAATGGACAGCACCTCATCGCGCAGGGTTTCAATGTCTTGCGCCAGGAGTTCTGCGTTGGTGATTGCCTTCTGCGCGGCGTCGATGAAGAGCTCGATGATGGGCTCAGCATCGCCTGCACGGTAGTCGGTGAGCGCCTGAATGTACCCATCGGTATCGTGCAACAGCCCGGAGGAGACGGGCAGAATCACGTGGCGGGTGACGCCGCGGGCGAGCAGGAGCGCGGAGATGAGGGCTCGCCCGGTTCTGCCGTTGCCGTCAGTGAAAGGGTGAATCGTTTCAAATTGGGCGTGCGCGATAGCCGCCTGCGCGAGGGGGTCAATATCGCGGCGGTTCATGAAGGCTACAAGGTCTTCGAGGGCGGCAGGAACCCTCTCGTGATGCGGCGCCACATAGTCGGCGGTTACCGGCGAATCGCCCTTAATCCACACCCACTGGGTGCGGAGTACGCCGGAGTCCTGCTGTAGGCCGCGGGTCAGTTCGCGGTGCATCGCGAGGATGTTATCGACGCTAATGTTTTCTGCGGTGTTCAAGGCTGCACGCATGGCGTGAACGTTGCGTGCCACCAGCTCGGCGTTAACGCCAACTGTCGACCCGCTTGCACCCAGGACAGCCAGTGAGAGCTTGCGGGCACTAACGGTGAGGTTTTCGATCTGCGAGCTGGAGGCGGATTCGCCACGCAGAAGAACCGCAGAGAAGGGGATGCCGCCGATGTGGTGGAGCCGCTCATCGAAGCGGGTCATTGCGGTGGCGTTCTCCTGGAGGCGCGCTCGCAGTGCGGGGCTGAGTTCGACGTTGAGTGCGGCAATGGAAGCGGGTACGGCGCTGGAGAAGGTGCCGGAGTTGCGGCGCGTTGCGCGTCGGGAGGCGAGGGCGTCCCGGTGAACCAAGGGGGTTTGCGGCTCCCATGTGAGGGCGGGCCAGGTGGTGGCTGAGGGCATGGTTCCTCCTCCTGGGTGTCGTTAATGCTGGTCGTGCTTGAGGGGTCTTAATAAGACAATACACTTCAATTTTCTTATTAAGGCGCTTAATAAGAAAATCTGCGCGGATTGTCTCATTAAGGAACATGCTCCGAACGCCCCTCCTGAACCCCCCTCGACATTCCGGGGCTCCGACTGCCGGGAGCATACACCGGGGCATACACTGGAGCATGTACCAGGGCGTATAGTAAGGGCCCCGAACCCTTGGTAATTCAAGGATTCTGGGCCCTCACATCTACACGCTCACGCTGCCCGAAGCAGCGAGTTGGCAGTGTAGATAAGCAACTTTGTGGCTACTTCACGCCGCGCATCATCTTCTGAACCGGCTTGTGCACCAGGAACAGCAGCACACCGGTCGCGATGGTGATAATACCCATCCAGGTGAAGTAGGGAACTTCAGTTTCCATGCTGTAGAACTGAGCCAGCCAACCCGACAGCACGGTACCCATTGCCACGGAGGTGAAGTACAGCGCCATCATGTTCACGCGGTGCGCCTTCGGTGCGAGCTTGGTCGCCAGCGAAATGCCCACCGGGGAAATAATCAGTTCAGCGATGGTGCAGACGAATAGAATCAGCACAATCCAGCCGACGTTCACGCTCTGAACGCCCGCCTGAGCGAGGAAGATCCAGAACGCCAGGCCAATAATAATCAGCGCTGCGGAGAACTTCACGGTGGTCACCGGCTGACGTTCACCCCATTTGGTCCACAGGGCGGAGAACATCATGCCGAAGACGATGATGAAAATCGGGTTGATGGAGTTGACCAGGTTCGGGCTCAGTTCCATGCCCAGGATGTTCCAGTTGAGGCGCTCATCCGAGTACACCGCCATGACGGTGAACTGCTGCTGGTACAGTGCCCAGAACACGGCGTTTGCAATCCACAGGGGAATGAATGCGGTGACGCGGGAACGCTCATCCGCGGTGACGTCCTTAGCGGTCAGCAGCTGAGCGAACAGGGCGATAGCGCCGATGAAGATGAAGCCCATGACCCAGTTCTTGAGGTTGTCTGCGGTCATCAGGCCGGTTGCCAGCAGGATACCGAGAACGACGACGATACCGACCAGTGCCAGGAAGAAGTTACGCTTCTGAGCGCTGGTGAAGGGGGTGCCCACGTGGTGTACGGAGGCGGGCAGGTTCTTGCGGGTCAGCGAGTACTGAATCAGGCCGGCAGCCATACCGATAGCAGCCAGGCCAAATCCGAGGTGGAAACCGCCGGTGCTCCAGCCCCAACCGGTCAGAATCGGGCCGATGAGTGCACCGGTGTTCACGCCGATGTAGAAGATGGTGAAGCCCGCGTCGCGGCGGTGGTCGTTGTCCGAGTAGAGGGAGCCGACCAGCACGGAGGCATTACTCTTCAGACCACCGGAGCCGATAGCGACCAGCAGCAGACCAATCACCACACCCGGAATGCCGGGGATGAGGGAGAGGGAGATGTGGCCCGCCATGATGCCGATAGCGGAGTAGAAGAGGGTACGCTCGGGGCCGAGGAGGCGGTCACCGAGGATGCCGCCAAGAATTGCCATGAGGTACACGACTGCACCGTACGCGCCGATAACGCCGGTGGCGAGGGCCTGGTCGAGACCCAGGCCGCCCTTGTCGGCGGTGTAGTACAGGTAGTAGATCATGATGCCCTGCATACCGTAGAAGGAGAAGCGCTCCCACATTTCTACGGTGAACAGGTTCGCGAGCATGCGCGGGTGGCCGAAGAAGGTCTTGGTGTCCTTGGGTTCGGCACCTGTGATGGTGTGAGGCATGGTGGTAATTCTTTTCTGTGCAAGCCCGGGGTTCTATGTGACCCGGGCAATATGTGTTTAAGTCTATACCCTTATAGGTGCATATGTATACATGGTGTGTGCCTGTATTTCAAAGATTGAACTATCAATCAGTGCATGAAAAACCATTTCGATTTTTTCGTATGCATCATTTCCGAATCTCACAAACCCCCAAATACCGGGCTAGATGCGCCACACACCCCCAACGCGCTAGAGTGGAACCACGACTATGCCCACCCGGCACCCCACCGTGCCGACCGGCCCGTCCTCATTCAATTCAAAGGAGAACCCCATGACTGCTGTACCCCAGGTTGACCCCCGCGACGTTCCTGCCGGCGCAACCATCATCGACGTGCGTGAAGACTACGAGTGGGAGGGCGGCCACGCCACCGGCGCCAAGCACATCACCCTCGGCACCATCGCTGAGCGTCTGGAAGAACTGCCCGCACCCGGCGAGGACTTCTACGTCATCTGTCACGGTGGCGGCCGTTCGAACCGCGCGGCAACCTTCCTGCGCGAACACGGCTACGCCGCACACAACATTGCGGGCGGCACCAGCGCATGGTTCGCTGCCGGTCTGCCGATGACCAGCGAAAACGGCGAAGCACCCGCAGTCGTTCACTAAACCGCCAGTTCGCCTGTACGCCATACAATGGAGTCCGTGACTGAAACTTCCGCGGACCGTATTTTTTCTACCCCGAACGCTCCCGCTTCTGCGTCCCCTCATGCCCTGCCGAGTATTCTGCAGAGCATCCCGTGGGATGCGCAGACGCGGGAGCTTATCGTGCGCCCGCTTCCTTTCGCGGTGAACTGCGAGGAGGCGTACCCGCTGCTGAGCGGTGGCGCTGAGTATTCCTTCTGGCTGGATTCGGCGCGCGAGGAGTCGCCCATGTCGGTCGCCTCGTATGTGGGTGTGGTTCCGGCGCAGCTGTCGCCTTTGCGCGTGGATTCGGCGCGTGCGGCGGCTGAATCCGGTACGGAAGACCCCTTTGCCCAGCTGGAGGCGGCGCTCGCCCGCGCACCGCGCGTGCACCCGGATGCCGCGGCGGCGACCGGTCTGCCCGCGGGTTTGCGTGGCGGTTACGTGGGCTATTTCGGCTATGAGGCGCGTGCCGCCATGGGTCTGGAGCACGGTTACCCGGTGCCCGGCTACCTGCCGGCGCATGAGGCGCCGACCCCGGATTCTCTGTGGTTGCCGGCGGTCCGCTACCTGGTGCATGAGCATGCCCGCCCGGGGGTTGCGGCGCGTAGCTGGCTGGTGGGCGATGAGCCGTGGTGTGAGGCGGCGGAGCGGTTGCTGAGCGCGGCGCTGAATGCGGCGGGGGAGTGCGCCTCCGAAAATACTCCCGTCAACGCCCCTGAGCTTACCGAGCTCCTGCTCTTCCCGGCACCCGCCGCGGAAGCCTACATGGACGCCGTCCGCGCTAGTCAGCACGAAATCTACGAGGGTAACAGCTACGAGGTGTGCCTGACCGCGCAGACGAACGCGCGCATCCCCAACCCGAGCCCGGAGCTTTTCTTTGAGCTGTACCGCCGCCAGCGCGCCCACAATTCGGCGCCGTATGCGGCGTATTTGCGGTGCGGTGATTTTTCGGTGCTTTCTTCCTCGCCGGAGCGTTTTTTGAGCGTGGATGAGCAGCGTAATGCCCAGACGAAGCCGATTAAGGGCACGGTGCCGCGCGGGGCCACCCCGGAGGAAGACGCCGCGGCCGCAGCTTGGTTGCGTACCGATGAGAAGACCCGCGCCGAGAACCTCATGATCGTGGATTTGCTGCGTAATGACCTGTCCACGGTGTCTGACCCGGCGTCCGTGCGCGTGCCGGTACTCATGGGCGTGGAGAGCTATTCGACGGTGCACCAGCTGGTGTCTACGGTCAGCTCGCGTCTGCGTGAGGGTGTGAGCGCGGTGGCTGCCGCGCGGGCGTGCTTCCCGGGTGGTTCGATGACGGGTGCCCCGAAGCCCTCGACCATGCAGATTATTGAGGGCCTGGAGGGTCGCGCTCGCGGCGTGTATTCGGGTGCTCTGGGCTTTGTGTCGGTGGATGGTTCGGCGAACCTGTCGATTGTGATTCGCACGCTCGTGGCGCACGATGAGGGCACGGTGACTCTTGCCGCGGGTGGCGCTATCGTGGCTGATTCCGACCCGACCGCCGAGTATGAGGAGATGCTGACGAAGCTGCGTGCCGCGTTGCCGCCGTCGGTGGGTCGCGTGGTGGAATAGCCTAGCGCTGGAATAGCACAGGGAATAGCCTGCACCGCCTGCACGTGAGCCGCTACACTTGAACTATGACTAAGCTTTCTGAAAACCTCCCCATTGAAGAAGCCCGTGAACGCCTGCGCCAGCTGATTATGGAGCTGGCTGTTGTGCGCGGGCACGTGGTCCTCGCCTCCGGCAAGGAAGCCGACTACTACGTTGACCTGCGCCGCATCACCCTGCACCATGAGGCTTCTCGCCTGGTCGGTCAGGTCATGCTGGACCTGCTGGATAAGAACGGCATCGAGTTTGAGGCCGCTGGCGGCCTGACCATGGGTGCTGACCCGGTGGGTACCGCGATTATGCGTGCCGCTGGCGATCAGGACCGTGCGATTGACGCGTTTGTGGTGCGTAAGGCTCAGAAGTCTTACGGCATGGGCCGTCAGGTGGAGGGCCCGAGCGTTGAGGGTCGCCGCGTGGTTGCTGTTGAGGACACCTCCACGACCGGTGGTTCTGCGCTGACCGCTGTTGAGGCGCTGCGTAAGGCTGGCGCTGAGGTTGTGGCGGTTGCTGTGATTGTTGACCGTGCGACCGGCGCTAAGGAGCATGTGGAAGAGGTTGCGGGCGTTCCGTGCCTGTACGCGTACTCGAAGGATGAGCTGGGCCTGGACTAGTCTCTACTGGCTTGGACTAGGATCTCGTGAATTTTTAAGACGTTCCCGTTGCGGCGGGTGAACCCGTGCCGCTGGCTGCTGTGTGTGGCTGGTGGTGCGGGTTTTTGTCTGTAAGATGGCTCTGTGGGCGCCGGTGTGGCGCTGGTTGTTGGCGTGAAGGTGGTTGTGATGGTTGAGAATCGTGAGGCGGCTGAGGCTGTGCCTGCGGAGGCGACTGTAGCTGAGGCTGTTGAGGGTACTGAGCAGGGTACTGCCCGTTTTGAGGTGGGTGTGGGCCCGTGGGAGGGCCCGTGGCCTGAGGGCGACCATTGGGATGAGGAGCTGCTGCGTGAGGGTGACCGCCGTAACGTGATGGATAAGTACCGTTACTGGTCGATGGACGCGATTATTGCTGACCTGGATACGCGCCGCCATGATTTTCATGTGGCGATTGAGAATTGGCAGCATGATTTGAATATTGGCACGGTGGTGCGCACGGCGAATGCGATGTTGGCGAAGGAGGTCCATATTATTGGGCGTCGCCGCTGGAATCGTCGTGGTGCGATGGTGACGGATCGTTATCAGCATGTGCGTCATCATCCGACGATTGAGGATTTTGTGGCGTGGGCGCAGGGTGAGGGTCTGGAGATTATTGGTATTGATATTTTTCCGGATTCGGTGCCGCTGGAGACGTATGATCTGCCGAAGAAGTGTGTGCTGGTTTTTGGCCAGGAGGGCCCGGGTTTGTCGGAGGAGTTGCATGCGGCGGCTAGGGATACTCTGTCGATTGAGCAGTTTGGGTCGACGCGTTCGATGAATGCGGCGACGGCTGCGGGTATTGCGATGCATGCGTGGGTTCGCCGCCATGTGTTTGGCCAGATTCCGTCGTAGTTTGGCGGCTGTTTATGAGGTGTTTAAAGGTTCCGATGCGTTGTGTGCGCGTCGGAACCTTTTTCGTTGTGGTTTGGGCGGCTTAAACCACGCATGAAATTATCTAGGCGTGTTAGTGTTAACGCAAGTCACAGAGGATATGAGAATTGTACGCTCGATTTCTGCCGGAGCGTACGATGGATTTCCTGGCTTCGGCTCGCCAATGGTTGCGGGTTGTGGATATGAATGACCGCGGCGTCATTCCCCTGAAAGGAGTCGGTAACAATGAAGAAATCTGCTGCTCTGTTCGCCTGCTTTGCTTTAGCTTTAAGTTCCTGTGCCGCTGCGCCTAAAGATACTAGCCTCAAAGCCCAGCTGGATTTTGAAAATAACTATATTACTCTTCCGCTCGACGAATATGACATGAGTGACCAGGCCCTAGATATAACATATAGAGCGTATTTGTTGATTCTTAAAGAGTGCTACGCGAAAAAGGGATACGATTTTGAAATTCTAGAAAACGGCTTGGTTTCTGGCAACGCTTCCGAGTATGGCCTCTGGAATGTGAAGCATGTGGCGAATCATTTTACGTCCAGCAAAGTCGGAGAAGAGCAGGAAAGGATTTATAAGAGCATCCCTGAAGACGTCAGGGTCAGCTGCCGCGAAGAGCATCGGGAAGAACTGGATATGCTCTATTTTGATGAGGATGATGAGAAAAAGTACCGCCCTGTCGGTCGTATCCGTAGTGAAGCGTACATGCGTGCGCAGGGTGACCCTGAATGGAAGAAAGCCCGCTCAGATTGGTGGGACTGCCAGCGTGAGAAAGGGTTGACGCCTCGCACCGGGGACGGTGAATGGACGAGCCAAGAAACGGCCAATCTGAATGCTGATGATCCCAAAGTGTTGGAGG
The DNA here is from genome assembly GCF_001814485.1 of Rothia sp. HMSC066G07. Lineage (NCBI taxonomy): Bacteria > Bacillati > Actinomycetota > Actinomycetes > Micrococcales > Micrococcaceae > Rothia > Rothia sp. HMSC066G07. The sequence continues at coordinate 107,878 of NZ_KV816917.1, forward strand.
AGAAGATCCGCCTGGCAACCATTGAAGCTCAATGTAGTGAGAAGGTGAGGTTGGCTCAGCGTTTGGGTGATCTTGAGGCGTCCTATCAGGGTCCTTTGATTGAGAAGAATCAGGCGCTGCTGAATGATTTGAAGGCCTATCGTGATGCGAAGATAGCGAAGGCGCGCGAAATTATCGCCACCCACCAGTAGCCACACCCGCTGAAGGGCAGAACGGGTGAACCGCCCGCGGGTTGCCCATATGAAATCTGCGCACAAGAGAATCTGCCCACACAAAAATTGCACAAGAAGGAGCCGGGGAGTGTCACCACTCCCCGGCCCTCACTTTATTCACTCTCAACCTCGCAGCCTAAGCTGGTGCACCTACATGCCAGCCAGCTCAAGGCCACTCAGCGTCAGGCTGCTTAGCCCTTTAACCCACCGGGACGTTAACGTTCACCAGCGAGTACAGATCCTTCGGATCATCCGGGCTAGCAACCAGGTCAATGAACTGCTGCAGGTCGGTGTCCTGCGTAGCCGCACGGGCATAACGCAGACCCGAGAAGTCAGCAATCGCGAAGCCCACCGAATCAAACAGGGTAATCTGCTCATCCGACACGCGGCCCGGCTCCTCACCGGTCAGAACCTTCCAGAACTCCACCACCGGGAAGTCCGGGTCCTTCTGCTGAATCTCGCCCTCAATGCGGGTCTGCGGCGGGAACTCAACAAACACAGTGGAGCGGTCCAGAATTTCGCTTTCCAGCTCAGTCTTGCCGGGGCAGTCGCCACCAATAGCGTTCAGGTGCACGCCGGGCTTTACCTGGCGGTCCAGCAGAACCTTCGCCTGCTGCTTATCGGCGGTGCAGGTGGTAATAATGTCGGCACCCTCAACAGCCTCATCCACGTCCTTAGCCAGGTGGATGCGGAAGCCCAGCGGCTCCAGGTTACGGCGGAACTTCTCCATCGCGTGCGGGTCAACGTCGTAGACGGACAGGTCCTCAATGCCGAGCACAGCGCGCATACCCAGCGCCTGGAACTCAGACTGCGAGCCGGTACCAATCATTGCCATCTTCTTCGAATCCTTGCGTGCCAGGTGCTTAGCAACCATGGCGGACACGCCAGCGGTACGCAGCGCGGTCAGCAGGGTCATCTCAGCCAGGAACACCGGGTAGCCGTTGTCCACGTCAGCGAGCAGACCGAATGCGGTCACGGTCTGGAAGCCGCGTGCCGGGTTCGACGGGTGGCCGTTCACGTACTTGAAGGAGTAGGTGATGTTGTCGGAGGTGGGCATCAGCTCAATCACACCGAAGGGGGTGTGGGAGGCGACGCGCGGAATCTTGTCGAAGCTCTGCCACTTCTTGAAGTCTTCTTCGAGGAAGTCGACCATGCCGGCAATGATGTTGCCTACGCCGTCCTTCTGAATCCACTTCGCCATCGAGGCGACGTCAACAAATTCCACCGCGTGTGCGCTAGGACGTTCAGTCATGATTTTCTCCTTTGAATATCTGCACAAAACTTCTTTGTGCATCTGGTGGTCACTGCGGATATCTATTATCTCAAAATATATTGCAGGACACACCGTATTAGAAATGCTGTAGATATGTACTTTGCTTTATGTATTACACGGATGTAATACGGAACGAACACGAAAAGACGTGCAGGGAGGGGGGTTCTAGAGTCTAGAGCTCCTAGAGCCTAGATCTCCTAGAGTCTAGGGCTAGGGTCTAGAACCCCCTCATTCGCCTTCGCCGGGATATTACCGGGATTACAGGCAACCGGTCGGGTTAGCTACCCTTCGGGTTGTCCTCGTCCTCAAGGTCACCCAGGTCAATGTGGGTACGAGGCTCCGAAACGAGCTTCTTCACCACGGGGCGGGCAGCAATCACGGGCACGGAACCGGTGTAGCCTTCACGGACGCGAGCAATCTCGTTGACGCGGTCACGAACCGTGTACCAGCCGATAATCAGCAGCGGGATAACCAGCAACAGCGATGCCAGGGTGTAGGTGCCGACCGGGTAATCCAGTGCCATCAGCACCAGCACAACAGCCAGGAAGACCATCACAGCCCAGTCGCTGAAACGACCGCCGGGTGCACGGTAGTTGGGGCGCTTGTACTTGCCCTCGCCGACCAGCTTCAGGTACTTCTGGTGCGACATTGCGATAGCCGCCCAGCTAGCCATGGTGCCCACCGAGGCGATGTTCAGCACGACCTCGAACGCCTGCTCGGGAACGAAGAAGTTCAGCACAACACCGAAGAGGCCAATCACACCGGTCAGCAGAATACCTGCCACCGGAACGCCGGAGCGGGACACCTTAGTGGTGAACTTCGGTGCCGAACCTGCAACACCCATCGAGTGGAGGATACGACCGGTGGAGTACAGGCCAGCGTTCAGCGAGGAAGCAGCCGCGGTAATAACGACCAGCTGCATAATCGGTGCGGTGCCTTGAATACCGATAGCGTCGAAGAAGGTCACGAACGGCGACTCTGCATCCTTGTATGCGGTGTAGGGCATGAGCAGGCAGAGCAGAACCACGGAACCAACGTAGAAGATCGCGATACGCCAGATCACGGTGTTGATAGCGCGGGGGATAACCTTCTCAACGTTCTTGGTTTCACCACTGGTGGTGCCGACCAGCTCAATACCGGCGTAGGCGAACACAACGCCCTGAACCACGATAAGAGCGGGAAGAATGCCGTTGGGGAAGAAGCCGTCATTGGCTGCAATAAGGCTCAGGCCGGGGGTGACGCCGTTGATGGGCTCACCGAAGACCAGGTACCAGATACCTACCGCCATGAAGGACAGCAGGGCAAGAATCTTAATGAGTGCGAACCAGAATTCCAGCTCACCGAAGAGCTTCACGGAGATGAGGTTTAGAGCCACGGTGATGATAACGACGATGAATGCGCTAAGCCACTGGGGAATGTCTGCGAAGAACTGGTTGTATCGACCGAACCAGCTGATGTAGATGGCGATAGCGGTGGCGTCTGCAACGGCGGTCATTGCCCAGTTCAGCCAGTACAGCCATCCGGATACGAATGCGGCCTTTTCGCCGTAGAATTCGCGGGTGTAGGAGACGAAGGAGCCCGAGGAGGGGCGGTGAAGGATCAGCTCGCCGAGGGCTCGAAGGATCAGGTAGCCGAAGAAGCCGATGACGGCGTAGATGACGGCGAGCATGGGGCCTGCGTCCTGCAGGCGGCTACCGGTGCCCAGGAACAGGCCGGTACCAATAGCGGAACCGATGGCGATCATCTGGAGCTGACGTGCGCCAAGCCCCTTGTGGAAGCCTTCCTGTTCGTGTGCGAACGGGTCGTCTGTGGGGGGCTTAGTGTATTGATCCGCTGCAGAAGTCTGCGGGTTCTTGTTCGGTGAGGTGCTCACGCTATGCCTCCTTGGATAGTTACGTCTAAAGCACGTGCTACACGAAATGTGGTTGGGAACACGTCTGCGGGTTGTAACGACTATAGCACGGTAATTTAGGTAAATATAACCCGCATCACGTAATAATTTATATACATATAATGCATATCTTATGAATATATTTGGTTCATGTTGTATTGTGTGGTTTTCATTGTTGTGTGAAATAGATTAATTGAACTCTGAGTCCAAAAAATCAATTCCCCCACCAGTACACAGCACAAGAGCACCCACAACGGGGTGCTCTCACAACCTATTCAAAACGGGGGCTTAGCCCTCCATCAGGCGATCAATCTTCGCCCGCAATGCACGCTCGCGACGATTCAACCACCACCAGCTCGGCCAACGCATCAACGACTTACGGCCCACCTGCACCACCGAGGGGAGCTTCGCCTCCGCAAGCGCCACATCAATCTCGTGGTCACTCGCACCCTCATCACGCATTTTCTCCATCAACTCAAGGGATTTCGCCATATCGCCATGCCCCAAAACATGCCGACTCTTACGCTCCAGAATCTCATCCAACTGGGCGCGCACCGGGGCAATAGCCGCCGCATTCGGATGCTCACGCTCAGCACGACGCTGCGCCTGGCGGGCACGCTTCTCACGTTTCGCGTCGAGCTGTTTTGGATTATTTTTAGCGCTCGCCTTGCTCATGGGAGGTTCCTTTCATCGCGTCCGGGTGATGTGTACGCTGCCCTGCACGCACAGAAGACATCAAGTCATTAACACCTCTACTTTACCGCGGTAATTCGCGGAAATTTCGCTGCAGTAAACCCAAAAAAACCCACAAAAAATTAACGATAAATAAGTCGTATCTTGGTAAAATAGTGCGAGTAGGAGGCGTCTCGCGCGCCAACAAAATATGGTGAACCGGCCCAGCATCGGTAACCGGTCGCATCTATCCAAGGAGTCAGCATATGGCTATTGCAACCCCCGAAGTTTACGCAGAAATGCTGCAGACCGCGAAGGAAAAGGGCTTCGCGTACCCCGCAGTGAACGTGACCTCCTCCCAGACCCTGAATGCTGCAATCCGCGGCTTCGCAGAGGCTGGCTCGGACGGCATCATCCAGGCATCCACCGGTGGTGCAGCATACTGGTCCGGCGCTTCCAAGAAGGACATGGTCGTTGGCTCCCTGGCCTTCGCAGCATACGCACGCGAAGTTGCTAAGCAGTACGACGTGAACATTGCACTGCACACCGACCACTGCCCCAAGGACAAGCTGGAAGGCTTCGTCCTGCCCCTGCTGGCAGAGTCCGAGAAGGCTGTTGCTCGCGGTGAAGACCCCATCTTCAACTCCCACATGTGGGACGGCTCCGCAATCGACCTGGACGAGAACCTGAAGATTGCTGCTGAGCTGATCGAGCGTACCTCCAAGGCAAAGCTCGTTCTCGAGGTTGAGATTGGTGCCGTTGGTGGCGAGGAAGACGGCGTTGAAGGCGCTATCGACGACTCCCTGTACACCACCGTTGCAGACGCAATCAAGACCGTTGAGGCAATCGGCCTGGGCGAGAAGGGCACCTACATGGCTGCTCTGACCTTCGGTAACGTTCACGGCGTGTACAAGCCCGGTAACGTTCACCTGCGCCCCGAGCTGCTCAAGGAAATCCAGACCGAGGTCGGCGCTAAGTACGGCAAGGGCGACAAGCCCTTCTACCTGGTCTTCCACGGTGGCTCCGGCTCCACCGAGCAGGAGATTGCAGACGCAGTGTCCTACGGTGTTATCAAGATGAACATCGACACCGACACCCAGTATGCATTCACCCGCCCCGTTGCTGGCCACATGTTCAGCAACTACGACGGTGTGCTGAAGGTTGACGGCGAGGTCGGCAACAAGAAGACCTACGACCCCCGCGTTTGGGGTGCAGCTGCAGAGGCAGGCATGGCCGCACGCGTGGTCGAGGCTTGCCAGCAGCTCGGTTCCGTCGGTACCTCCATCAAGTAAGGTACTGTTCGCCCGCCGCGGCTCCTGTAGCCGCTGCCGGGTGTGAACCTAAGCTTCGTTAAGCGAAAGCGGTGCCCGCTTCCTCATCATGAGGAGGCGGGCACCGCTTCTTTGTTGATGTAGCTAGAGTCGGGCGGGTTTACTTACCGCCGCAGCCGCAACCACCGCATCCGCAGCCGCCGGACTTCACAGCCACCGAACCGGAGGTGGGGATACCGTCGCCGGTGTCGCCACCCATGAGGTTCACGCGGTTACCAATCTCGGGGCCGCCGACCGGCTGAGGTGCCTTACCCGCCAGGGTCGCCGCGAAACCGGCGGGCTCCGCCAGGGGGCTCAGGTTCGGGATCATCGACGCCGCCGGGGAGCCGGAGGGACCGCACGCAGCCGCTGCCGCATTAGCCTTCGGCTGGGCAACCAGGTGGGCGCGCGCAAAACGCTTAATCTGCTCGGCAGTCGGGTACGCGAAGGACACCTTCACCTCACCGTTGACGAGCATGAGCGGCAGAACCTCGCGGCCGTTCATCTCAATCTGCTCCGCCACGGGTGCGCACTCTTCAAATGCGGAAGGGTAGGAGTCGGTGGAGTACACCTCAATGTCCACGCCCGAATCCAGCGCCTCCTGCGCGGCACCCAGGAACTCGGAGCGCTCCATATCCTGCGGATCCTCCGGGTTCTCGCCGGGACCCGGAATAAATACTTCAAGAACGGTCTCAGCCGCTTCAGTCATCAGTTTCAGCCTTTTCTCTCTTATGGGCACCGGCTCGGGGGAGGGGTGCCAGTCCTTCACTAAGTGTACTCGCGACCTCAAGAGTGCAGAAGTGTGAGTTGAAGTTCCAGATTTGCGGAATATTTGCAGAATTCGAGTCGAATGACCCTCAGCTCGTGAGCTACGGGTTTAGGTGTTGTATTCTGAGTGCATATGCACCGGAGTGTGCGAACCCTGCAATTCAGGCAGGCGCCGCCCGGTGTGAAACCAAGAAGGCAACGACGCCCGCATCCGACGCGGACGCATCAGCGCTACAAATACACGCTATTCATAGCGCAACACGACCAGAAGGAGCATACATGTTCGGTTTCGGCAAGAAGAAGAAGGAAGCTGCCGCACAGGAAGCATCGTCCGCAGACGTCTACGTCGCACCTGCTACCGGCGAGTACCTGCCGCTGAGCGAAGTCTCCGACCCCGTTTTCTCTCAGGGCGTTATGGGCGACGGCTACGCAGTGAACCCCACCGCAGGCACCATCGTCGCACCCGTTGCAGGCACCATTGCACTGATTCAGGACACCCTGCACGCATTCATGCTCCGCACTGAAAACGGCGGTGAGGTACTGGTCCACATCGGTATCGACACCGTTGAGCTCGGCGGCGACGGCTTCACCAAGCTCGCTAACGTAGGTGACAAGGTTGAGGCAGGCGCACCCATTATCGAGGTCGACTGGGCAGCTATCGAGGGCCGCATCCCCTCCAAGGAAACCATGGTGATGATTACCAACACCGCAAAGTTCAACATCTCCAAGGACTCTGAGTCTCGTCGCCCCGTCGCAGCCGGTGACCGCGTCGCTCAGGCATCCAAGAAGTAAGCTGAACCAGCGAAAAATAGCTCAGCTTCAACTGCGGTGAAAACCCGCGAAAATACTTAACGCAAAAGGTCGCGTCCTGCAGGCTCAATCGGGCTACAGGCGCGGCTTTTTTCGTTACACGAGAAATTTTTTAACGCCGCATGAAATGCCGCTATTAAAAGCGGCGGAAAAGGAGGAACACATTCACCCGCATTGCACAGCGGGTAAGAATGAGGCGCACATAATACCCTATTTGCTTGTGAACGCAGTGAATCACCGATAAAAAATCGTTATCCTACATAGAAGTTGCAGTTTGAGTTGAGAGAATCCGGACCCTCAGCTATAAACCAAAACTTCAATGACCAACCACACACATTACGCTCAACTCATAAACGAAAAAAGGACCACTACGGTGACTGCATTCCCGAAGATCTCCAAGAATCTGAGCCGCCGCGGCTTCATTGGCGCCTCCACTCTGGCGCCCGCCGCCCTCATGCTCCAGGCAGGCGAAGCCCACGCCGCAGCCAACACCCGCGCACAGCTCGCGGCAGTACACAGCGGCTCCCCCGCACATCAGCTGCTCTACAAGACCGATGAATTCTTCATCGCCCACCGCGGTGCCGGCAACATCAGCCCCGAGCACACCGCCTACGCCTACGCAGAGTCCGTACGCCGCGGCGCCCTCGCCGTCGAAATTTCCGTACGCACCACCAGCGACGGCCAGTTCGTCTGCATGCACGACACCAACATCAAGCGCACCACCGGCGCATCCATGGACGTGCGCGGCCACACCCTCGCCGAACTGCGCCAGCACAAGGTCAACATGCGCAAGAACCTGGGCGAAAAGACCGACCTGTACAACATCCCCACCCTCGAAGAAGCCATCGCAGCCGTTGACGCCGTACCCGCAGGCGGCGAATATGCCTCCGTCGGCGGCAAGAAGGTCGTACTGTTCCTCGAAGCGAAGGACGGCCCCGCACAGGCAGGCCTCGTCAAGTTCATCACCGAACGCGGCCTGCAGCGCCGCACCGTCATCAAGATGTACCGTGACGGCAGCGGCGGCTTCAAGCCCACCTCCCGCTACCTGAAGCTTGCCAACTCCGCAGGCTGTGCCACCTGGTGCTACTTCGACGGCGGCGACCCCATCGATAAGATTTCCGCAATGGCACGCCACGAAAACGTGGACGCCATCGGCGTACCCTACTACGAGAAGCCGACCGGCGCTTCCCAGGGCTCCATGAGCGAAGAGAACGTACGCGCCCTCACCGGCCTCGGCAAGGCAGTCATCGTCTGGGAAATCCACCGCCGCTCCGCCTACGAAAAGTACAAGGCACTGGGCGTGAAGGGCTTCATGTGCCCCGACCCCTACTGGGTAATCGGTGACCCCTTCGACTCCAGCGTCAAGATCAAGACCGGCAAGCGTCCCCACGGCATGCTGCCCGCCGACCCCTCCGTCGCAGCGGACATGCCCGACCTGACCGGCGTAGCCATCGTGCACAACCAGCGCTACGACGAATCCGTACTGCTCGGCCCGCTGGCGAACTACACCACCCGCGAAAAGTACACCCTCGACTTCTCCATGAAGTGGACCGGTGCACTGCCGCAGCAGGACGGCCACTACGGCTACGTCGCTTTCGGTCGCGAACACGACGGCCCCTTCGGCATCGGCAAGAAGTTCGCCGCAAACCAGGAAGACGGCACCTACGTGCTCGCCATCCGCCCCAACTACCGCGGCAACTCCGTAGCGCAGATTCTCTGCTTCGAACCCAAGCAGACCAGCCCGCGCGTGCTGCACACCATGAAGCTGCGCCAGAAGGTCACCACCGGCCAGGCACTGAACTGCAAGATTGTGGTGAACAAGAACAGCTTCTACTACACGGTCAACGGCCAATACTCCAGCCCCATCAACCACAGCGCCTACCGCGGCCCGTACGTACACTTCGGCCGCTTCCACGGCACCAACGATGGCGGTCCTCTGGAGCTGACTCGAATCGAGGCACGCCAGTCCTGGATCTGAGAGAACCGGTGGGCCTAGTCCACCTGGGTGCCCGCCTCACCGCCCGCTAAGCGGTGAGATTACGGATACCGGGCAGAGCGGATGTAACACCGAGCATCCCTTCCGGGCAACGCCTTCCATAATCTCCAGCTAGGACCCTCGCGCACCGAGCGGGAATCCACCCCGAAGGGGGTCGCATCCACAGCGGATGCGGCCCCCTTCGGCGTGCCCGCGGCCTTCTCAGGGTGGGGAGAGTGCGAGCGGGGACGTGTAGGCGCGTAAGGGTGTATAGGGCGAGCGGGGCAGGGGAGAGAGCCGCCGGGTCGGTTCGAGGGGTAGGGGAGTGCGCGGTACTAGAATTAAAAGCGTCAGAGTCGACCGCACCGGCCGCCCCAACCCGAAAGGCACGCCATGACCACCTCACCCGAAAGCTCCGCCGAGAGTCCCGCCGCAAAGCCCGCCGCGAAATCCGCCCAGCTACGAGGCCGCACCGAACCGCACATGCAAAGCATCAACATGCCGCAGCGCGAACCCATCGACCCCTACGAGCGGCCCTCCTACCCCTTCTTCTACGTGCCCACCGACCTGCTTATCGGCGGCAGCTGGGTCACCGGCGACAACGGCTCCTTCCCCGTGCACAACCCCTCCTGCGGCCAAATCCTCGCGCACGTCGCCGACGCCAGCGTCGAACAGGGCATCGAAGCACTCGACGCCGCCTGCGACGCCCGCACCTCATGGGCGGCAACCAGCGTCCGCGAACGCGCCGACATCCTCAACCGCGCCTACACGCTCATGACGCAGCGCACCGAAGTCATCGCCCGGCTCATGACCCTCGAAATGGGCAAGCCCCTCGACCAGTCCCGCGGCGAAGTCGCCTACGCCGCGAACTACCTGCGCTGGTACGCCGAAGAAGCCGCCCGCAACTTCGGCCGCACCGCCGTTGCCCCCGAATCCGGGCTACAGATCACCACCGTACGCCGCCCCGTGGGCCCCTGCCTGCTGATTACCCCCTGGAACTTCCCGCTCGCCATGGCGGCACGCAAGGTCGCCCCAGCGCTCGCGGCGGGCTGCACCGCGGTGCTCAAGCCCGCCTCCCTGACTCCGCTCAGCTCCCTGTACTTCGCCTCCCTGATGCGTGAGGCGGGCCTGCCGGACGGCGTGCTGAACATCGTAACCACCAGCCGAACCAGCGAGGTGGTCTCAGCGCTGATGGCTGATGAGCGCCTGCGGAAGGTCTCGTTCACCGGCTCCACCGCCGTGGGCCGCACCCTGCTCGCGCAGGCCTCGCAGAACGTTCTGCGCACCTCCATGGAGCTGGGTGGCAACGCCCCGTTCATCGTCTTTGAGGACGCGGACATCCCCGCCGCCGTGGAGGGCGCCTACGCAGCGAAGATGAGGAACATGGGCGAGGCGTGTACCGCCGCCAACCGATTCATTGTGCACGAGGACATTGCTGAAGAGTTCACCCGCGCCTTCGTGGAGCGCATGGAGGCGACCGTCGTGGGTGACGGAACAGCCGACGGAACCGAATGCGGCCCGCTAATTCAACCTTCAGCGGTTGAATCCATGCTTTTTATGGTTGAAGACGCCCTGGGCAAGGGCGCGCTCCTCGCCTGCGGCGGTTACATTCCCGAGCTTGAGGAGAACGTTCCGAGCGATACCGGAGGCATGCCCAAAAACCTGAACAAGGGCAACTTCGTGACCCCCACCGTGCTGACCGGCGTGACCGATTCGATGCGCGTGTGGCGTGAAGAAATCTTCGGCCCCGTCGCCCCGATCGCCACGTTCAGCGGCTACGGCGAGGAGGGCGAACGCACCGCCCTGAAGCTCGCCAACGACACCGAGTACGGCCTGGCGGCGTATGTGTACACGAGCAACCACCCGCGCTTTACGCGCATGGCTGCTGGGCTGGAATTCGGCCTGATCGGTTACAACTCCGGCGTGATCTCGAACGCGGCGGCACCCTTCGGTGGCGTGAAGCAGTCCGGCATGGGCCGCGAGGGCGGCCCCGAGGGACTGGAGGAGTACACCGAGCTGCAGTACATCGGCACGCCGAACCCGTTCGCCGGATAAGCCTGAATACAGCGAAGCCCCGGCGGGTACCCGAGAAGTGAACTGCCTCCCGTTTCTTGGACAACGAA
>NZ_KV816918.1:0-1387 GCF_001814485.1 Rothia sp. HMSC066G07
CTTGACTCACCAAACCCACATTTGCCAACAAGTCATCAGGTGATATGTCCTGTACCGACTTACCTCCAATGAGGATGTCTCCTTTGGAGGGCTTAAGCATGCCCATGAGTGCATTTACTAGGGTTGTCTTTCCTGATCCACTGGGCCCGACAATACCAATCATCTGCCCGGGACCAAAAGTGAGATTGATGTTTTTAAGAGCTAAAGAATCAGCTTTTGGATACTGGATAGCAAGATTCCTAATGGAAACGCTGGAGATTTCGGGGTAGGTATCGGCAACCGGATTTTTCTGCCCGGGCTGTGCGCTAGAAATAAACTTTCGATATATATCAATTGCGTTTGACCCCGCTGCCATCGAGCTAAGGTCGCTTCCCATCGAGCCAAGCGAGACTATAGCCGAGGTAATACCTATAACAGCTCCAGCAAGAACACCGGGAGCCGGAAACGAGGCCGCTAGAAGAATAAGGGCTAAAGCTAGCAGCGCAGCGCTTATAAAACCAACAATTGTATATATTCTGAGGATGTAACGAGCTAGGCCAATTTCCTCCTCACCGGATTTTTTCCGTTCTTGATTAGCGCGATGCGCAAAGAATGAACGAGCATCAAGAATTGCAAGCTCACGAGCAGTAGTTATTTGTGCAATCTGGTTAGTGCTATGCCACGCGTTGTAGCTATATGAATATATTTTTTCCATTGCCTCAGCATTTTTACTCGAATAGAGATGTGACATCAAGGCAACAGGAATCATGCCTGCAAGCATGCAGAGTGAAGCATATACATTGATCTTTCCTACGGAATAACTAAGGGCTCCCGTCGAAAAAATGATGAATATCAGAGCACCCATAGTGGAAACTTGAGACCCCAGGCTCCCCCCTGTCACAGCATCATGAGCTGCCCTTGATGAGCGAGCATAATCACCACTCGCGATTTCCTGAGAAGAACAAGTCGCCAGACGAGAAGATACGTTCTGAATACCTGTACTTGACATTCGAGAATTTAGAATCATACGCAGAGAGTCTGATGCTTGTCCCAGGGCAATGTATCCTGCCAGCACAAAACTAACCCCCAGCGCTAGCGGGAGCACTTCATCCTGGCTCTGGCCCAAATGCTCAACAAGTCTAGTGACAGACTCCATCTGCAGAGCGGGGAATAGCGATAGGCACACAACAGACACTAGATAGGAAACGGTCCATACGGGGTGATTTTTGAAAGCATAAACCACGGACCAAACAGTATTAGCCATAATCTTACGCATCTTTATAGTCCCTTTCAGCGGAAGTTTTGCGCCCTGCAGAATCTTCAGAGATCTGATTTTTGAAAATTTCCATAAACTTTCCCTCTGCCTTCAGTAGCTCCCGGTAGGTTCCTTGCTCCACCACACACCCAC
>NZ_KV816919.1:0-326 GCF_001814485.1 Rothia sp. HMSC066G07
TGAACTGCCTCCCGTTTCTTGGACAACGAAAATAAAGTCCAAGAAACAGGAGGCTTTTCATGTCTATAAATCTGGGAATGAGACACGATCGTTTGCTTCGGAAACAGGCAGCGCAAATGTTTGAGAGAGGATGTGGCTATCGTTTGACCGCCAGGAAGCTTGGTGTGTCCGCCGCGACTGTGAGAGAGTGGCAGAAAATGTACCGCGTCATCGGGAGGAGCGGGTTTCTTGCCATGGGAGTAAAGCAGGCCAGATACGACTATGAGACCAAGGTCGCCGCAGCGAAGGCTGTGGTTGATGGTGGGATGAGTAAGCCTGAAGCGATG
>NZ_KV816920.1:0-35166 GCF_001814485.1 Rothia sp. HMSC066G07
TCGTTGTCCAAGAAACGGGAGGCAGTTCAAAACCGTAGCGCGGGGCTCCGCTCTATTAACCCTCGCGCGCTACAACAGACAGCCGCCCGGGTGTAAGCCTTATCGACCGGGATTAGTGGTCAGCACCAACCATCACGTTGGACGCCTTAATGACTGCGTAAGCGGTCTCGCCAACCTTCAGGCCCAGTTCCTTAATGGACTCGTTGGTGATGGACGCAGAGATAACAACCTCGGGAGCAATCTCAATCTTAACGATGCCGTTGGTTGCACCCTCGGTGATTTCAACAACCTTGCCAGCGAACTGGTTACGTGCAGAAAGCTTCATGAAGCCGTGCCTTTCACTCAATAAACGTACAAATGCTCTAGATACTTTACACGCCTTATCTTCTGCATAATGAGCAAAAACCCGATTTTTCGTAAATATTACGCACAAACCATGCAAATTTTATTTTCGGCTTCACCCACACCCCGAACCCACCCCAAAAGACCAGCAAAAACCAGCCTCACACATGCGGTTCACACCCGCCAAATGGTATAGTCAGCACGAACGCGAGAACCCTCGCACCCTCCACCGTCGCACCCCACCCTCGCTGACGCGCGCCCACACGCCGCAGCCACATACCGCAGGGGAGCGGTGCATCCGCACAGATCTAAGAAGGAACCATGAGCGAAAACCTCAACGAAATCGAAGCACCCGCCTGCCCCGAATGCAACGAAAACTACACCTACGAAATGGGTGAACTCTGGGCATGCCCCATGTGCGGCCACGAATGGGAACGCACCGCAGCAGGCGAAACCGAAGAAGAAGCAGGTGCCAAGGTTCTCGACTCCGTCGGTAACGAGCTCGTCGACGGCGACTCCGTCACCATCGTCAAGGGTCTGAAGGTCAAGGGCGGCGCAGACATCAAGGCAGGCACCAAGGTGCGCGGCATCCGCCTGCTCGAATCCCCCGTCAACGGCCACGACATTGAGGCGAAGGTCCCCGGTGCAGGCCAGATGTACCTGAAGTCCTCCGTCGTGAAGAAGGCATAAGCCAAGGCGATATAAGCCAAGAAGACGTAAAACGCCTCCTGCGAGGCGCAGAAAAGGCGGCACCTCCTGCACTAGCTCACGCTAGGGGAGGTGCCGCCTTTGTGTATGAGGGGCTCATCTGAGAAAAGCTCAGCGCGCCCTCAATAGGTCGGAATGTTTTACTTCCTGCCGGTAAGGCCCAGGTAGACGGAAATAGTCAGCATTGCTGCGAAAATTGAAATAATCCAGCGGATCCAGTCAATGCCGCTGGTGTCCGCTACACCCAGCTGGGTCGCTGCCCAAGTGCCGATAGCCGCGCCGACAGCACCGCAGATAATGGTCCAAAGAATCGAAATGTTCTGACGGCCTCGCATGAAGAAACGTGCGATCGCGCCAATAATTGCGCCGGTAATAATGGTGCCGATAATAGTGCCCATTGTTCTCTCCAAAGGTTGTACACCTGCCGCTGTGACAGGTGGTGTGTTAGTTCCAGTGTAGGCAATACTGGTTACGGAAAGCTTAATAACGGGTATGTTAAGGTAAACGGCACCTCAATGTTTTACGTGTAAAACACTGAGGTGCCGTTCCTAACGGACGAAGCGACTACTTCGACTTACGCCAAATCTTCAGAGCGCTACAAATCAGCGGCAGCTGCAGGGGCAGGCGACCGTACGCAATAGCCTTACGCTGAGTGGACTGGTTACGTGCATCCAGAGCCATCTGAATGTTCGCGGGGAACACCGCAACAAACAGCAGAGCCGCAAGCAGACCACCAGTACGGCGGGTCTTATCATTAGCCAGCAGGGCAGCGGTGCCCAGCTCAGCTACACCCGAACCGTGAGTGTACGCGTGGGCAGGACCCGGCAGGTACTTCGGCACAATCGAATCGAAGGGATCCGGGATGATGAAGTGCAGCGCACCCATCACAGCGAGGGCACGAGCCATGCGAGTAGCCGAGCGCTCAGCGCTGTACTCTTTCTTCTTAAAAATACTCATGCTCCCATTATGCGCCCGTCAGAGGCGTATTCCTTGGCTCAGGGCACGCTGAACCGCTGCGTGTTTGACTGTCTAAAATGCGGACTTGGCACGTCAAACAGAAAACGTTGTTCAAAAGCAGGTAAGATAGGGAGCAACGGCACCACGTGCGGATGACACCCCGCCTGCCCTCACCTTCAGGTGAGTCGCCAGACGGAGTAAAACACCGGGTGCCAACCGGAACAATCAAAGGAGTACATCATGAAGAAGATTCTGTTCATCGCTATCCTGGCAGGCGCCGCATACTTCGGTTACAAGAAGTTCGTTGCCTAAATAGCTAGCCCTCGGGCACTCTACATATCCTTAAGCAACGGAAAACCCGCCGTCTCACATATGCACCATATGCGAGACGGCGGGTTTCTCGTACGCCCAACATCTTGGGCTTCAAACGCGTAGATTCGGAGGTAGCGAGCCTATGAGATGAACCGGCTATTCGCTCGGCGGAACCTCACCGGTCATCACAACCTTATTCTGCGAAGAGCTCCAGCTGAACTCAGCGGTCGTGCGGCCGCTCGCGCTGGCGGGGCTCTCATCGCCCTTCATATAACGGTAGGTCACGCTAATCGAGCTGTCGGAGGTGCGGGTAATCACCGGAGAGAACGAGTACGGCTCATAGGTTGCGGTACCAATGAATTTGCCGCGGTGGAACAGCAGAATGTGGTGCGCCATCGAAGAGATACAGCAATCAGACGGGGAAGAACCCGGAATCGCGTCAATCCACGACAGCTCAGCACAGGGGTCATAGCCCTCGTAAGTGCGCGAAACGTTCGTCCACTGATCCCACTTGCTCTTATTCTTCAGCTCGCGCAGCGCCTTAGACACCACGGTCGACGCAGAATCAGACGCGCAGGTGGAGTCCTTCTTCGACTCAGACTTGGAATCCGACTTCGACTCAGATGCGGTCGGCTCAGCATGAACCGTAATCGTCACCACCGACGGCACCGGAGCAGGCGACGAAGCACTCGGGGTAGCGCTCGCGGATGCACTCGGGCTCGCCGACGGGGTCGGGAACAGTGCCTGAGTGGAGGTCGCGCTCGCGGAGGCAGAAGCGCTACCAGAAGAAGACACCACGGTACCCGAAACAGCAGAATCAGTGCTTGCCGAGCAGGAAGTGACAACAAGAGCTAGAGCGGCGCCCAACGCAGGTAGAGCCAAAGCGGTACGGCCGGTGAAACGGCGGCGATTAGAAGACATGAATACTCCTGAAGATGCGCGGCAGCGCGCATCGGTGCTGGTCAAGAAGTGAATAGTGAACTCGTCCAGTATAGGGAAAAAGAGGCGGGCACGCGGTGCGTGCGGTCAGTGCCGTTCATTACCGTAGAGTCACAGACCAGGATTACCGCTAGACAGCCGCTACAGCAGGGCCAGAAGAAGTGAAGCAACGTAGCAGAAAATCAGCTATGCAGAAACTCTGCCCGCTAGTGCCTGTGTCCCCTTGCACACCCGCCCTATCCGGGGGACAATGAAGGCATGGCTGAAGTAACTCTACATAACGAACTCGTAATCCACACCAACGGTGACCTGCCCGCAGTCGGCGCAAAGCTGCCCGAATTCTCGGTTCTCGCGGCTGATCTCTCCGAGATTTCCTCCGCAGATTTCGCAGGTAAGAACCTGGTGCTGAACATCTTCCCCTCCGTCGACACCAGTGTTTGCGCAACCAGCGTCCGCACTTTCAACAAGCAGGCTGCAGGCCTGGAGAACACCGTCGTGCTGTGCGTCTCCAACGACCTGCCCTTCGCAATCGGCCGCTTCTGCGCAGCCGAGGGCATTGAAAACGTCGTCACCTCCTCCGCTTTCCGCTCCTCCTTCGGTGAGGACTTCGGCGTGAAGCTGATTGACGGCCCCCTGGCTGGTCTGCTGGCACGCTCCGTGGTCGTCGTGAACCCCGCCGGTGAGGTTGTCTACACCGAGCTGGTTCCCGAAACCACCAACGAGCCCAACTACGAAGCAGCCCTGGCAGCTATCAAGTAAGCTTGGTACGGGAGCTGGATACAATCCCGGCACCCGCACATACTTCCGTCAGGGACACCTGGCGGTACACAGCACAGCAGATACTGAACGTCTACAGCGCATGATCTAGGGTTCACCCACACATGCGGCTGGCGACAGCATAACGCCCCGCCCACCCGGTATTTCGGGTGGGCGGGGCGCTTTACTATATCCAGACTTAGTGTTCGGAGGCGCCGGGATGACCGGGAGCGTCGGCTTCGACAGGCTCCTCATCGGCGACCAGCATATGCTCCGGCAGGGTGCCGCGGCGCTTAGCCACCACAAAACGCGATACCAGCAGCAGAATGTACACCACCATCGAAATCAGTAGCATCGACTGCGGCGCCAACACCAAACCAACCACTGCAGATACACCTGCAATAGCTGCGGTGGTACGGTCCTTTGAGCTCTGATATGCATCGATGGCGAGCACCGCAAAGAGTGCCGTCATCACAAAATCCACGCCCTTGAGCTCACTCAAGAAACTTGCACCCAGCACATAGCCGAGCGTAGCGCTCGCTAGGACGCTCAGGTGCAGACCCGCATGAATCCACAGGATGCGGGAACCACGCAGCTTATGGCGGTCCGGGCCCGTATTCAGTGCATACGCCTCATCGATGAGGGTGTACACGGTGTAGAACTTCGCCAAGCCGCCACGCACCCGCTCAATCGGGTAGGACAGGCCGTACATGAGGTGGCGGGCATTAATGAGCAGAGTCATCACGGCGATAGAGAACAGTGACGCATGATTCGACATCATGTCAATCAGCACGAACTCTACCGAACCGGCAAACACCAGTACCGGCAGCAGGGGAGCCACCCAGAACGGCAGATGGTAGCTGTGGACAAGCACACCCAAACCAATACCGACAAAGAACAAACCCAGCATAATCACACCGGCAACGCGCATCGCCTCTGCGAAGCCGCTCTCTCGCGGTTGCTGAGAGCCTTGTGCATCGGGGGAGGTAGGCGCCTCCACCACGGGAATCATGCCGGTTAGCGGAAGGGCAGAAGCAATGACCTGTTCCACCTGCTCGGGAGAAGCCTGATGGGGCGCGGGTTGGCTCGCCTGCTGAGGCTCGGGCTGAGAAGAAACGGCGGGGGAAGAAGCAGAATTCTTAGAGATGCTCATCGTGACCCCCCCTAGAAAACCCAGTTAGCCAGCACAACGCAGGTGACGGTACCCGCCACCATGCTCAGCACCATATTTTTACGCCACAGGTGCACCCCCACGGTCACCACCAGGCCCGCCAGGTAAGGCGCCGCCGTAGCGAACGAGGAGTAATCAATCTTCGCCACCGCATAGATGGCAAGTAGCGCAACTGCGCCGAGCGGAATCCAGTGGCTGAGCGCATCCAAAAGTTCGGAGCCTGCCAGAGCCTTTTTCAGACCGAAGGGAAGCAGTCGCAACAGAAAAGTAATGCCAGCAGCAACGAACACCGCAGCAAGAATATATCCGGTGGTTACATCACTGTTCATGAGGTTTATCTCTTTCTGCACATACTCAGCGAAAGAACCCTGAAAGAGTGAAGGAACCCTGAACGAGGCACGCGGGTGAAGCCGCGAAAACATCCGCGAAAGAAAAGGGTAGGGAGAGCCCACTCATAGAGAAGGCGCTAAGTAGTGCGGTAGGTACGTGAGTTGATGAAAGCCGCGAATAGTGAGGCGGAGGGGTATTCCTTCCGGGCAGAGACTACATCTCTGCATGACCTCGGGTGGTGCCGCTCCCGGTGCGGTGTTACTCCGGGGCGGCACAGCGTTCTGCGTCGCTAGTTTCCTTAGCGGTGTCTTTCATCTGAGTCATGGGTACCTTCACCTCTGGGAGCCTCCGTGCAGGTTCGCACGTGGAGGCGTCTTTCGAATCCTAGAAATAGAAAGAGGGGAGAGCGGTGCTCTTCATCTATCCTAGCGGGTTTTGAGCACATATGTAACGTTCTTACCGTTGTGTGGAAGCGGGCGCATCAGCGGTAGTGGTGCCACTCTCAGCTGCTTCTCCATACACGGTACGATGCGGCAGGGTGCTGCGGCGCTTCGCTACCGGGAAGCGCACCAACAGTAGCACCACATACGAACCCAACGCCATCACCAGGAAAGAGGACGGCGCAAAAATTAGGGCTACCGTGGCAGAAATTGCCATAAATAGTACTGCCACACGATCCGGGTTGGCGCGGTAGCCGTCCATCGCAAGAACCGTGAAGATGGCTACCATCACGAAGTCCACGCCCTTCAGGCTGCTGAGGAAGCTTGCGCCCAGCACATACCCGAGGACTACGCTCAGAACCCACGACACGTAAATCAGCGCGTTCACCCACAGAATGCGCACCCCCGAACGCTCATTACGATCGGGACCGGAGTTAAGAGCAAACGCCTCATCGCAAAGAGTGTGAATCGTCAGAGCCTTAGCCCAGAAACCCTTCACATTGTGCAACGGGTATGAAAGACCGTACACCAGATGGCGCGCATTCACCAGGAACACCGTCAACGCAATCGACGCTAGGGGCGCGCCACCGCTGACCATACCCACCATCAAAAACTCCACCGAACCGGCAAAAACTAGGGCAGATAGCAGCGGCGCAGTCCAGATCGGCAGGCCGTGCGCGTTGAGGATAATACCCAAACCCAAACCCAGCACAGCGATACCGAGCATCACCACGGAAGAATCGGCAACAGCCAAGCGGAAATCACTCTGCGTGCTCGTACGCCCAGTGTCGGGACGCTCAGCGCCGGGGGTCTGTGCCATAAAAGAGTTCCTTGTGTATGTTGTGCTCTTCAAAAAATCTACTGTGTGCGTGAGGGACTTCGAAGCTCCGCCGCGGTTTTCCAGTGTATAGGAGCGCTTAGATGGCCGTCGAGAAAAAGAGTCCGGGAATAAAATATGAGAAACACGCTTATAGTGAATGACGCTAAACAACGCGGCGCTGAATAACCTAGTGACCGTGCAGACAACCCGAAAGGAACCTCAATGGCTGAACAGAACAACGCTGAGCAGAACAACACCGTGCAGACCGCAGAAGAGCAGAAGAAGGTGTACTCGCGCCAGCAGGAACGCCGCGAACTCGAAAACTACCGTCAGACCAAAATCGAGCGCATCGACCGCCTGCGCTACCGTGCCTACGGTGCCAACGGCGCAACCCTCGACTTCGGTGTGGGTGAGGGCCTGCTGACCCCCGTCGAGCTGCTACTCGCCGCTATTGCCGGTTGCTCCTCCGTGGATGTGGACGCGAGTACCTCCCGCCGCTCCACCCCGGAGGTGTTCGAGGTTCTCGCCTCGGCGCTGAAGCAGACCGAAGACGGCGCGGTGCGCCTCGACGACGTTGAGGTGGACTTCGATGTGCGATTCCCCGCCGATGAGCAGGGCGCCAAGGCGCAGAAGATGGTGGACCGTCTGATCCAGCTCAGCGAGCAGAAGGACTGCACCGTTTCCCGTACCGTGGAGCACCCCACGAACGTTTCTTTCCACAACCTGGCTGACTAAAGCCGGGCGAGCTGAATAGATCGGGTGAATTAGCCTGATAGGGAACCCTCCCGTACCGCTTGTGATGAAGCGGGTACGGGAGGGTTTTTCTGTGTTTTTGTGGTTTTGGGTGGAAAAGAGCCTCAAAAGCGAGTAGGATTGACCCTCAGATTAGGAAAACTTACGGTACGTAAGAAATCCTTAAGATTGAAGAATTTCTTGACCCAGGCACAAACCTTCGGCGGCACCACCCGCAGCAGGACTAGACTGGACACCAGACTAGACCGCTAGCAAACGCACGAAGCAATAGCCTCAGAAAGAAGACCTGACATGGCACAGCCTACAGAGACTTCCGGCGCTGCATCGGAAGCCACCCCCGCAGAGGGCGAACTGAAGCGAGGCCTCTCCGCCCGCCACATGCAGATGATCGCAATCGGCGGCGCAATCGGCACCGGCCTCTTCGTCGCCTCCGGTAAGACCATCTCCACCGCAGGCCCCGGCGGCGCAATCCTCGCCTACGCCCTCATCGGCATCATGGTGCTCTTCCTCATGCAATCCCTCGGCGAGATGGCAGCGCACCTGCCCGTCCCCGGCGCATTCCAGACCTACGCGGCACGCTACGTGTCCCCGTCCTTCGGCTTCGCCATGGGCTGGAACTACTGGTTCAACTGGGCGATTACCGTCGCCGCCGAACTCGTCGCCGTCGGCGAGGTGATGAGGTACTGGTTCCCGGACATCCCATCCTGGGTGTGGGCGGCAGGATTCCTCGTGCTGCTGACCGGCATCAACGCCCTCTCGGCACGCTCCTACGGTGAAAGCGAATTCTGGCTCGCCACCATCAAGGTCGTTACCGTGGTCGTCTTCCTCATCGCAGGTATCGCCATGATCTTCGGCATCCTGGGCGGTAGCTCCCCGGGCGTCTCCAACTGGACCGTCGGTGAGGCACCCTTCGTCGGCGGCGCACCCGCCGTACTCGCCATCTTCATGGTGGCAGGCTTCTCCTTCCAGGGCACCGAAATGATCGGTGTGGCTGCCGGCGAATCTGAGAACCCCCGCCGCGACGTGCCCCGCGCACTGACCAGCGTGTTCTGGCGCATCATGCTCTTCTACATCGGTGCGATGGTCGTCATCGGCTTCCTGATTCCTTACTCCGACCCGAACCTGCTCACCGCAGCGGACGGCAACATCAACATCTCCCCGTTCACCCTCATCTTCGAGCGTGCGGGCATCGCCTTCGCGGCAGCCGTCATGAACGCCGTGATCCTTTCCGCAGTGCTCTCTGCAGGTAACTCGGGCCTCTACGTTTCGGCTCGTATGCTCTTCGCGCTCGCCCAGGAGGGTAAGGCGCCGAAGATGTTCACCCGCATCAACTCCGGCGGCGTGCCCATGAACGCGCTGCTGGCTACCGCAGCTATCGGCGCGGTCGGCTTCATCGCCGCACTGCTCTCGCCGGATGGCGCGTACCTGTGGCTGGTGAACGTGTCCGGTCTGGCTGGCTTCATCACCTGGGTGGGTATCGCCGTGGCTCACTACCGTTTCCGCCGCGCATACCTGAAGCAGGGCAACAGCCTGAAGGACCTGCCCTACGTGGCGCCGTTCTTCCCCGCGGGCCCGATTATCGCCTTCCTCATGTGCCTGGTCGTAATTGGTGGCCAGAACTACGAGGCGTTCCTGAGCGGTGACTGGGCTGGCGTGCTCAGCTCCTACATTGGTCTGCCCGTGATTATCGCGGTCTGGCTGGTGCACCGCGTGGTCACTCGTGACCGCATCATTCCGCTGGAACAGATTGACGTGAGCGGCATCGAGGTTACGGCTTCGAAGTAACGCGAACGCCAGCTGATAACGCCTGCGTCAGCTGATTGAATGAGCTGATACGTGAAGAGCCGCCGGTTCCCCTAACTGAGGGGAGCCGGCGGCTCTTTGCTATCTGCAGTTTATTCCGCACGGGAGAGCTAGGCTGTATGCCCTGCAGCTCTTAGGAGTGGCGGCGCGAGCGCATAACGCTCAACCCCAGACCCGTGCAGATAGCAACAACGCCAATGCCAACAATCACACCAACGCTGGATGCACCGGTGTTCGCCAGAGTAGCCTTCTTGGGGCTGCTCTCCTGAGCCAGATGATCCTTAGCGGGGCTGTCCTTTGCCGGGCCGTCCTTTGACAGGGTGTCCTTAGCCGAGCGGGCGGCGGTCACCGGAGCCTCCTGAGCGGGCTTGCTCTGAGCTGGCTTGCTCTTGGGATGCGCTACGGTTGCGTCCTCCAGCTTGTCAGCGTTCGGGGTCTTATCGGCAACCGGTGCTTCCGGCAGTGCAGGAACGGTCGGTGCGTCAGTGGGGTTTACACCCACGGTTGCTTCGGGCAGGGGTGCTACGGTGGGTGCGTCGGTCGGGTTTACGCCGATGGTTGCCTCCGGCAGGGGCGCCACGGTCGGTGCGTCAGTGGGGTTCACGCCAACGGTTGCCTCAGGCAGGGGCGCCACGGTCGGCGCGTCAGTGGGGTTCACACCCACGGTTGCTTCGGGTAACGGTGCCACGGTGGGTGCGTCAGTGGGGTTCACTCCAACGGTTGCTTCCGGCAGGGGCGCTACGGTCGGTGCGTCGGTCGGGTTTACGCCAATGGTTGCTTCGGGCAGGGGTGCCACGGTGGGCGCATCGGTCGGGTTCACTCCGACGGTTGCCTCGGGCAGGGGCGCCACAGTCGGGGCGTAGGTCGGAACCGCAGACACCACGGGCTCCTGCGCGAAAAGCTCAAGAGGCTTCTGGGCATCAAACGAACCGTACTCGGCACCCTCAACGCCAGCAGCCATGGTGCCCGCAATGTACTTGTGGGAGGTATTCAGCGTTGCCGCAACATCCGCCGGAACCTTCACCTCCGTCTCAAAGACACCGTTGTGAATCTGCGAAGCAGGTACCGTCACCTGAGCCACGAAACGCATACCCTGCTGGGGAAAACGGCCGGGAACCCACACGTTTGTATCAGACACCACCACACGCACACCGTGCGGGGTCGCCTCACCCGTGTAGCCGGTACCGCGCACCTTCAACACGGTCTCACCCTTGGTGTTCAGACGCGGGGAATCCACGTGCAGAACCGGTGCGGCGCTATCCTTCACAACGTTCATGCGCAGAACCTGACCGCCCCCGTAACCATCAACGATGATATTAGCGACGAAGCTGTAGTTCTTCGCCGGGTCAATCAGGCTACCAGGAACGTAATGGGTCGCAGTCGCCGTGCCGTCCTTGAACGGGCCGTCAACGCGCACCGTCTGAATCGGGTTCAGAAACGGGAAACCCCTATGGTTTGCCTCATGCAAAGCCGGGGCGAAAGCGGTAGTTTTCGCGGGCAGTTTCGATGCCTTGAACGTAATCTTGTTCAGACGCAGAGCGGTCTTCAACTCACGGGTGTTGGTCTCAACCTTGTAGTTGTAGACCGTAATAACCGGCGGGTTATCCGGATTCGGAGTATTTGCTGCCGCAACAGAAGGCAGAGCGCCCAGGCTCAAGGAGGCGGCAAGAAGAACAGAAGCGCCGGCGCTACCGTAGCGGCGGGAACGAGAAGAGTTAGCCATCATGAAGTTCCTTCTACATGGGTGATTGAGTGATCCGCACTCTTCCTGTATCGCGCCAAGTCGAGTGCGTATACGGTACCGCGACACCGCGGTTAATTACACCGTAACACGCACCTAAACGCATGAACCGGACATAAGATAACTCGCCGAAATATTACGTAAAACCAACGCCTGCAGGGCGCACAATAGGGCGGATGAATAAGACAAACATGCACAGCGCCTGCTGGAGGATACGGAAATGCTAGGGTAGAAAGATGCCCACGCAGAAGAACCCGCAGATCCGAGTAGAATCAGCCCAGCCCGCCCCGTCCGCCGAACCCAACGCTACTGAGCACAGCGCCATCGACAGCACGCACCGCGTCGTAAACGTGTGCGCTGTAGCAATCCGCAACTGGGACGGGCTCGTACTCACCGTGCGCAAACGGGGCAGTGACGGGTTCATGATGCCCGGCGGCAAACCCGAACCGGGGGAGACCCCGCTGCAGACTGCCTGCCGCGAAGTGAGCGAAGAAATCGGGCTCACCCCCGACCCCGACCGGATGCACCATCTCGGACTGCTAGAGGCCGCCGCACTGAACGAGGCAGGCTTTACGGTGCGCGCCGAAACCTACGAATACGCACCCACCGACGAACAACACGAGCTATTGGCTTCGCTGGTGCCGCAGGCAGAAATCGCTGAGTTGCGCTGGGTCAACCCCGCCATGAGCAGCCCCTCCGATAGCGCCGCGCAGGCACCTCTCAATACCGAGCAGATCTTCCCGCTGCTGGCACGCACCCCGCTACCGTAACCACCGCGCCCATGCCCCCCTGAACTGGCGGGCGGCACACATGAGGTACACAGGTACATCCGGTACCCTCAACAACAGACAACCCATAGAGGGCGGGGCGCAACGCCGCGCACCCGCTGCACAACCCAAGGAGAACCATGAAGAAGACTGACTACAACCTCGCCGTCTACTGCGGCGCACGCTCCGGCAACGACCCGCTCTTCACCGAGCGCGCCCGCGAGCTCGGCACCCTCTGCGCTCGGAACAATATTGGCGTGGTCTACGGCGGCGGCCGCACCGGCCTGATGGGCACCGTCGCGGGCGCGACCCTGGATGCCGGCGGCGTGGTCTACGGCGTGGTCACCCACAAGCTGGTCGGTCTGGAGGGCGTCTACCCCGGCCAGACCACCCTCGACATCGTGGACACCATGCACCAGCGCAAAATCGCCATGATTGAGAAGGCCGACGCTTTCGTCGCCATGCCCGGCGGCCCCGGCACCCTGGAAGAGTTCTTCGAGGTGTTCAGCTGGCAGTTCCTCGACATCCACTCCAAGCCGGTTGCGCTGCTGAACGTGAGCGGCTACTGGGATAAGCTCATCGACGCGATGCACTACATGGCCTCCACCGGCCTGCTGAACGAGCGCTACCTGGACGAACTCATTATCGCGACCACTCCCGAGGAGCTGCTGGATGCGCTCGCCAAGGACCTAGAGCGCCGCGCCGCCGAAAAGAACGCCGCCGAAAAGAACACTGCCGAATAAAACCAACGCAGAAAACGAGAACGACTATGGCAACCACCCCCAATCAGGCACGCACCCTGCTGCTGACCTACTTCGGCCCGTTCCCCGGCGTGCCGGTGAACCCTACCGTAGCGCTCGCCGAAGGTGCTCAGCGTCTGCTGACCCGGATGCGCCCGGATTTGAATGTCATCACCCGCGAGCTGCCCGTCAGCTACGACGGATCCAGCGCCGCACTGCGCGCCGCCCTGCAGGAGGTGCAGCCCGATGCGCTCATCAGCTTGGGCGTGGCGGTCGGCCGCGACGTGGTGAGCCTCGAGCAGGTCGCCATCAATCTGGACTCCGCGGGCATTGAGGATAACGACGGCGACCGACGCTGCGACGAGCCGATTGTTCCGGACGGCCGGGAGGCGTACTTCTCCTCCCTGCCGGTGCGCGCCAGCTTTGAGCGTCTGCGTGCGGCGGGGGAACCCGTCGAGATCTCGTACACCGCCGGAACCTACGTGTGTAACCACGTGTTCTACGAGGGCCAGCGCATCAGCCGCGAACTGGGTCTGAGTATCCCCGCCGGATTCGTGCACGTGCCCGCAATCTGTGCTGATGGTGAAGAGGATGCCGACGGTGAAGAGGCGACCGAGGGCGTTGAGATGACCGCCCACCGCGACGCCGGTGGCGTGGTTCGCGACGAGCAGGGCGTGCCGTACCTGCCCGAGTCCACCGTGGTGCGCATTATCGCCGAGATTGCCTCCGACACCCTGCCCGCGGTGGACTAGCAACACGGTATTGAGCTAGAACCTACATAACAAAACCGCCGGATAGCCTCCCGACGTGGGAGCCTATCCGGCGGTTTGTGCATCCTACGCCCGCAGGTTATAAAACCCTCGGGGATAGGTTCGAACTACTACTTGGTGCGGTTCTTCAGGTAGTAGTCAATCAGCGAGGCGGTCGAAGAATCCTGACGCTCCAGAACCTCGCGGTCACCCTCAATAGCGGGAACCAGGTCCAGGGCCAGCTTCTTGCCCAGCTCAACACCCCACTGGTCGAAGGAATCGATGCCCCACACAACACCCTGAACGAAGGTGATGTGCTCGTACAGGGCAATCAGGGAGCCCAGAACGCGCGGGGTCAGGCGCGGTGCCATGATGGAGGTGGAGGGGCGGTTGCCGCTGAAGATACGTGCGTTGACCACGTGCTCCGCGGTGCCCTCTGCGCGAACCTCTTCCTCGGTCTTGCCGAACGCCAGAGCCTGAGACTGTGCGAAGAAGTTAGCCAGGAACAGCTCGTGAACGTCCTGCTCGCCGTCCTTGGTCGGGTGGACCGGGTTGGCGAAGGCCAGGAAGTCCGCGGGAATCAGGCGGGTGCCCTGGTGAATCAGCTGGTAGAAGGCGTGCTGGCCGTTGGTGCCGGGCTCGCCCCAGAACACTTCACCGGTTGCGTAGTTGACGAAGGAGCCGTCTGCGCGAACGGACTTGCCGTTGGACTCCATGGTCAGCTGCTGCAGGTATGCGGGGAAGCGGTGCAGGTACTGGTCGTAGGGCAGAACCGCGTGGGTCTCCGCGCCGAGGAAGTTTACGTTCCAGATGTTCAGCAGACCCATCAGAACGGGCACGTTCTGCGCCAGGGGAGCGGTGCGGAAGTGCTCATCCATTGCGTGGAAGCCAGCGAGGAATTCAGCGAAAACCTTCGGGCCGAAAACAATAGCCAGGGAGGTGCCGATTGCGGAGTCTACGGAGTAGCGGCCGCCAACCCAGTCCCAGAAGCCGAAGGCGTTCTCGGGGTCAATGCCGAATGCTGCAACCTTGTCGAGTGCGGTGGAGACAGCCACGAAGTGCTTAGCCACAGCTTCGGATGCTTCCTTACCTTCCAGCGCGCCAGCCTCACGCAGGGAGGAGAGCAGCCACTCGCGTGCCACGCGTGCGTTGGTCAGGGTCTCGAGGGTGCCGAAGGTCTTGGATGCGACGATGAACAGGGTGGTCTCGGGGTCCAGGTCGGAGACCTTCTCAGCCACATCGGTCGGGTCAATGTTGGAGATGAAACGTGCGGTGATACCTGCATCTGCGTAGGGCTTGAGAGCCTCGTACACCATGACCGGGCCCAGGTCAGAGCCACCGATACCGATGTTTACGACGGTCTCGATGCGCTTGCCGGTGATGCCGGTCCACTCGCCGTTGCGCACGCGCTCAGCGAATGCGTAAATCTTCTTCAGCACGGCGTGAACGTCTGCGTCTACGTCCTGGCCGTCAACGATCAGTGCCGGGGTGTAACCCTCGGGGCGGCGCAGCGCGGTGTGCAGTACGGCGCGGTCCTCGGTGACGTTAATGTGCTCACCGGAGAACATTGCCTCGCGAGCCTGCTCCAGCTTGACCTCTTCAGCGAGCTTGAGCAGCAGCTCAACGGTTTCGGAGGTAATCAGGTTCTTGGACAGGTCGACGTGCAGTTCGTCGGCGGTGAAGCTGAACTTCTGCGCGCGTTCCGGGTCAGCGGCAAACCATTCGCTCAGGTTCGGAGTGAGGGACTTGTGATGAGCAGACAGAGCGGACCATGCGGAGGTGGTCGTAGGGTCAATAGAAGTAGTCATGGTTCCATTCTCTTATTTTCGGGTGCCTCTGTCATCTCTTTCGAAGGTGATATGGAACGATACGGCGAAAAAATCGAAACCTGGCACTGCTGTGAGCGGCACAGAAAAGAAGTGAGCAATTCGAAGAAATCGAAGATGGTGACATGCCTTGTCGGGTGTGTATCCACCGGCAGAGGGAATGAGCCGCAGAGGGACTGGGAGAAAGCCCACAATCTTTGAAGTTTCACTTTAAAGAACATTAGACTATATAGTTCAAAGAATCTTAGACCAGGGCTCAAAGTATCTGGGGTCATGAAACACCCCAAGAAATATCCACTAGATGCTCATATACAGCGTTCTACCCGGTACGACTTTTGGGGTAGAGGCTAAGCCTTTAACACTCAGGACAACCAAACATGGCATTTAATCTTTTCAAGGGGATTCGTGTGTCCAAAACCGACCAGAATCCTCCCTACGAATCTTTCCTGGAAAGTCGCGGCTTCCGCCCTGAAATCCAGGGTCTTCGTGCGTTCGCAGTACTGCTTGTCGTGATCTACCATGTGTGGGTGGGTAAGGTGTCCGGCGGAGTGGATGTCTTTCTCTTCATTTCCGCATTCCTGCTTTCGCTTTCCTTCATGCGGAAAATCAATGAGGGTAAGCCCCTCAAGCTCCTGAACTACTGGACCCACGTGTTCACCCGTCTGCTGCCCGCAGCGTCGGTCGTGATTCTGCTGACCCTCGCCGGTAGCTTCCTGGTGCTCTCGCCGACCATCTGGAGCGCACGTGCCGTGGACGCGCAGGCGTCCCTGTTCTACTGGCAGAACTGGAACCTGGCGAATAACTCGGTGAATTACTTTGCCTCTAACACCGGCGGCAAGTCGCCCTTCCTGCACTTCTGGTCCCTGTCCATTCAGGGTCAGATCTTCCTGCTGTGGCCGGTGCTCTTCGCAATCGCCGCTCTGCTGGTGAAGAAGACTCGTATCAAGCCGGTACCCGCTGCCGTGCTGGTCTTCGGCCTAGTCTTCTGCGCATCCTTCGCGTTCTCCGTCTGGGAGACCAAGAACTTCGCGGCATACGCCTACTTTGACACCCGCACCCGCCTCTGGGAGTTCGCGGTCGGTACCCTGCTCGCCATCATGACCCTCAAGTGGAAGCCCGCGCACATGGGCACCCGCGTGGCCATGGGCTGGATCGGTACCATCGGTCTGATTACCTGCGGTGCCGTGCTGCCCGTGGAGAAGGCATTCCCCGGCTTCCTGGCGCTGTGGCCGATTCTCTCCGGCGCGCTGGTCATTATTGCCGGCCGCACCGACCACAAGTTCGCAATTGACCGCCTGCTGGTGTCCAAGCCGCTGCTGAACCTGGGCAACATTTCCTACGCCCTGTACCTGGTGCACTGGCCCATGCTCGTGCTGTACAGCGCCGCCGTGGGTAAGCCGCGCGTCTCCTTCCTCGAAGGCACCGTACTGATCGCTGCATCGATTGGCCTGGCGTGGGTTCTGAACCGCTTCGTGGAGAAGCCCCTGCGCTCGGCATCCGATAACTTCCTACCGGCACTCGCCTCCAAGCTGAAGTTCAAGCGCCCCGTGACCTCCTACGCAGCGTGGGCTGGCAATATTGCGTTCGTCGCAGCAATTCTTGCCCTGGTCGCACCGACCGTGCTCGGTACCCGCGCACTGGCTGAGCAGCGTGACGCGCAGGTCATCAGCAATGCGATGGCTAGCGTCCAGAATGATGTCGACACCTACCCCGGTGCGCGTGCGCTCTCACCCGATAAGGAACTCGTTGAGGCTGATCCTATACCGAAGAATGCGACTATTACTAGTCTATTCGTCCCCTGGGATACCGGCTGTAAGGGCTCTTATGTTCTGACTAATGAACAATTGGATATTAGCTGCGGCTACACGAAGAACGCTTCCGATGATGCGCCTCTCTTTGCCGTGGTGGGTAGCTCTCATGCCTTGCAGAAGACAGAAGCTCTGAAAGGCATTTCTAAGCAGGTGGGTGCTAATCAGCTGAACCTGTTGCTAACCGGCTGCCCGTATCCTTTCACCCAGCCTGCGAATACGGTGAATGGGTTCATGAAGCGTTGCATCCCGTTCAGTGAGAATGCGACCGCTGAAATTCTGGCGGCCAAGCCCTCTACTGTATTTATTATTTCGACCACCACAGCAGCAACCGCTGAGGGCGAAACCGTAGACCCCGGTCTAGACGAGACTTTGCGCAAGCTAACCGACGCAGGTATTCAGGTTATTGGTATTCGCGATAACCCGCGTTTCGCCTCTGACATGTACATGTGTGCTATGAAAGCGAAGAATATCGATGACTGCTCTGAACCGGTGGAAGCAAAGTACGGTGATGATCCTGCCGCCCCGATTTTCGCCAAGTACGCTGATCGTGGCGCCTACCAGATCGATCTGAAGGATGTGTACTGCCCCGACGGCAAGTGCTCCGTGATTCAGGGCAACGTCTACATGTACGCTGACTCGAACCACCTGACGAATGTCTATGAGGCAACCCTGACCGATATTATCTACGAGCGTGCCCTTGCCGCTGGTTGGGACCCGAAGGGAACCACCGCAAAGTAACGCACCTGATAAGATTGTGAAGAGTGCAGTGCCCCCTTCCGTTGCGTGCGGGAGGGGGCTTTGCTGTGCTTTGTCGGCTTTTCTACACCTCGTGGACTGTTGGGTAACGAGGGTAGTTTAGTTGGGAGGGGAGTCGGCTTTTGGTTTTGCCAGGCAAACGGTTGCCACGCGCGCGGGCTGTTTGAACGGAATGGAGGTGAGCGGAGTAGAGTAAAACCTATGACTTCTTCATCTGAACACACTCCCGCTGATACTCATACACCGCGCTACCTGCTCCTTTCTCGCGAAGGGGAAACCCTTCTCAACGCTGACGGAACCGTGCACTACCTGACCGGTAACGATGCTGCCGAGCCGCTGACCGAAGACGTGATCCTTGCACGCAGTGTCATCCGCCCCGCCGCTTACGGCGCTGACGCCCAGAAGAATAGTGGCGCGGAGGTGCACGTGCTCTACTGCGAGGATGAAACCCTCGCGCAGGTCGCCGTCAACCTGAACAACCCTCGGGTGCGCGCCTCCAGCAGTGGCTTCTGGTACTACCCGGTCCACGAGGACCCGGAAGGCCGCGCCCACTACGCAACCGCCCTTGCACGCCGCGACTACCTCATCGACATGAGCTACTCCGCCTACAGCGGCGAAGAGGCGCCCCTCGGCTCCAAGGGAATCCGCCGCACCGCCTCCGGCGAGATGGTGTTCCCCCGCATCGAACCCGCCGTCATGGCGCTGGTGACCAGCCGCGACGGCGAGCGCGTGCTACTGGCGAATAACCGCCAGTGGCACCCCAACCGCTTCGCCCTCATTGCCGGTTTCGTTGACCCTGGCGAGAACCTCGAAGAGGCAATCGCCCGCGAAGTCTACGAAGAAACCGGCCTGCACGCCCTCAGCACCGAGTACCGTATGAGCGATGTGTGGCCTTTCCCGCGTTCGCTCATGATTTGCTACCGGGTGCGCGTGGATGAGAACGAAACCATCATCCACCACGACGGTGAGATTCGTGCCGCACGCTGGTTCACCGCCGCTGAGCTGCGTGAGGCGATTGCTATTTCGGAGGAACGTGGCAACAGTGACGAGGATGACCCCGCCAAGCTGGAGCTGCCCGGCACGAACGCCGTCGCTCGCCGCATGATTGATGAGTGGCTCGCAGAAAAGCCCTAGTGATACACTGGTAGCTAAGCCCAACGGAGGGGGGTCCGTTTTGGCGTGCCCGGAAACGTTCTCATCGCAGAGCGGGTCCATCGGCAAACACCCAAACCGGCAACGACCACCAGATACCTATCTGTGGGTACTGCCCTGTGACCCCCTGCGCTGTCTAGAGCGCACCCGTTGGCAAGACTATCCCCTAGATTTAAGCGAGAAACTTAACGCATGTCTGAAAACACCGCTTCGCGCCCCGACCTTCGCAATGTGGCTATCGTGGCACACGTTGACCACGGCAAGACCACCATCGTCGACGCGATGCTGCAGCAGACCCACGCCTTCTCTGCCCACGCAGATGTTGAAGACCGAGTCATGGACTCCGGCGACCTCGAAAAGGAAAAGGGCATCACCATTCTGGCGAAGAACACCACCGTGTTCTACAACGGCCCTTCCGCCAACGGTGAGACCATCACCATTAACGTTATTGACACCCCCGGCCACGCCGACTTCGGTGGCGAGGTGGAGCGCGGCCTGTCCATGGTTGACGGCGTTGTGCTGCTCGTGGACGCATCCGAAGGTCCGCTGCCCCAGACCCGCTTCGTGCTGCGTAAGGCACTGGCTGCTAAGCTGCCCGTGATCCTCGTGGTGAACAAGGTGGACCGCCCCGACTCCCGTATCGACGAGGTCGTTGGCGAGTCCATGGACCTGCTGCTTGGCCTGGCATCCGATTTGGCGGAGGAAGTCCCCGACCTGGACCTGGACGCTGTGCTGAACGTTCCGGTGGTGTACGCATCCGGTAAGGCTGGCGCTGCATCCCTGAACCAGCCCGCAGACGGCCAGCTGCCCGACAACGACGACCTTGAGCCGCTGTTCAAGACCATCATCGAGCACGTGCCCGCCCCCACCTACGATCCCAACGAGGTTCTGCAGGCACACGTGACCAACCTGGACTCCTCCCCGTTCCTGGGTCGTCTGGCACTGGTCCGTATCTTCAACGGCACCCTGAAGAAGGGTCAGACCGTTGCGTGGGCACGTCACGACGGTGAAATCAAGAACGTCCGCATCTCCGAGCTGCTGGCGACTAAGGCTCTCGAGCGCGTTCCCGCAGAGTCCGCTGGTCCCGGCGAGATCGTCGCAGTGGCAGGTATTGAGGACATCACCATTGGTGAAACCCTGACCGACGCTGAGAACCCCAAGCCCCTGCCGCTGATTAAGGTGGACGATCCCGCGATCTCCATGACCATCGGTATTAACACCTCCCCGCTGGCTGGCCGCGTCAAGGGCGCAAAGGTCACCGCACGTCAGGTGAAGGACCGCCTGGACCGCGAGCTGATCGGTAACGTGTCCATCAAGGTTCTGCCCACCCAGCGTCCGGACGCGTGGGAAGTTCAGGGCCGTGGCGAGCTCGCCCTGGCTATCCTCGTGGAGCAGATGCGCCGCGAAGGCTTCGAGCTGACCGTGGGTAAGCCCCAGGTGGTTACCAAGACCATCGACGGCAAGGTCTACGAGCCCATGGAGCACATGATCATTGACGTGCCCGAGGAGCATCTGGGTGCTGTCACCCAGCTGATGGCTGCACGTAAGGGCCGCATGGAGAACATGTCGAACCACGGTACCGGTTGGGTCCGCATGGAGTTCGCTGTTCCCGCACGTGGTCTGATTGGTTTCCGTACTCAGTTCCTGACTGAGACCCGCGGTGCCGGTATTTCTTCCTCCTACTCGATTGAGCACGAGCCGTGGGCTGGCGAGATTGAGTACCGCACCAACGGTTCGCTGATTGCTGACCGTGCCGGCGTGGTGACCCCCTACGCGATGATTAACCTGCAGGAGCGTGGCACCTTCTTCGTGGAGCCCACCTCTGAGGTGTACGAGGGCATGATCGTTGGTATGAACTCCCGTGCAGACGACATGGAAGTTAACATCACCAAGGAAAAGAAGCTGACCAACATGCGTTCTTCGACTGCGGACAACTTCGAAAACCTGACCCCGCCGAAGAAGCTGACCCTGGAAGAGTGCCTGGAGTTCGCTCGCGAAGACGAGTGCGTTGAGGTGACCCCCGAGGCGATTCGTATCCGTAAGGTCATCCTGGATTCCAACGAGCGTGTCCGCGAGTTCCGCCGCCGCGCCCGCGCGAACTAATACAGCGCGAATGACTGTTAGCGTTAGCGACTAACCTGCTGTAGCGGGTGTCGTTGCCCGAGCGCTGTCGTTGCGTAGGAGCCGCCGCTACCTTTCATGTGGAAGGTGGCGGCGGTTCTGTTTAACCGTTCCGTTCGGGAAATAACAGCGGGACAGCGGGGCAGCGGGGGGAGAAGGGGGAGGAGAGCCGGGCGCTTTTGCTTTCTACTGAAAACCGCCTCCAAAAACCGCTTCTGAAAAGCCCGAACACCCCGCGCTGTGCATGCGAGTGTGTAAGATAAAATAATGCGCCTGCACGGTGGTGGCACCCGTCAGCTACTCAACGTCTGCTACTCAACGATGTAAATTGCCGGCGCGCTTTGACCGTCTAAGAAACCCAACCCTGCGTATGAGAGGGAAAGCCTGTGTCTGAAACCGAGAACACTCAGCCTGATTCTGCGACCCCTAGCTATCCCACGCAGGGTGAGCGCATCGCCCCCGGATCGCGCCGTGACCTGCTGCCGAATAACTACGATGCGAAGAAGGCACGCATCCTGTTTGTGCATGCACACCCGGACGACGAAACCTCCTCGACCGGCGCAACCATGGCGTACTATGCGCAGAAGGGCGCGGAGGTGTACCTGCTGACCGCTACCCGCGGTGAACTAGGTGAGGTCATCCCCGAGGAGCTACACCACCTGGAGGTCGGTAAGCCCGGCTGCCGTGATAATGGTGAGGCGCTGGGTGAGTATCGCACCGGTGAGCTTGCCGGCGCTATTAAGGCACTCGGCGTGAAGAAGCAATTCTTCCTGGGTCAGGAACCCGCCGTCGCTGAGGGCGCGCTGCCCCTGTACCGTGACTCCGGCATGGCGTGGGGCCCGGAGGGTAAGCCCGTCGCCAACCCGGTGGCGGCGGAGGACTCGTTGACCGCGCAGCCGCTGGAACCGCAGGCTCAGGCGCTGGTTGCCGCTATCCGCGCCCTCACCCCGGATGTTCTGGTCACCTACGATTCGGACGGCGGCTACGGCCACCCCGACCACGTGCGCGTGTACGAGATTGTGCACCGTGCCCTGCAGATTCTTGAAGATGACGAGGACCGCCCGATTCTTACCTGGGGTATTGAGGGTGAGTTCGACGCGGCTGATCAGCGCCTGCAGGCTGCTATTTACGGTGACGGCACCGCCAAGCGCAAGGCAATGGAGGCGCACCGCACCCAGATTACGGTGGTGGACGAGAAGACTTTTGAGTACTCGAATAAGGTGCCGCAGAAGATTTCTTCCGTGGAGACTTTCCGTGTGCTCGACGGTGACCCGACGGCGACCGTGCACCCGAAGCCGCAGGAGGCTGGTCTGGTGGCGGGCGTTCTGACCGGCTCGATTCTGGGTATTTTTGCCGGTATTGCCGGGTCGATTTACCACGCTTGGGTCGTTTATGCGGGTGATACCGCCCTGCCCCTCGGCTTGCTGGTGGCGTACCTGACGGTTTTCTTTACCGCCCTGTGGTGCGCCCTGTCGCTGCGCCGCGGCTACGCGGCGGCGGTTGTGGCTGTTGCCGTGTTCGTGACCGTGTACGTGCTCGGATACGGTCGCCCCGATTCGCCGTTTGTTTTGGTGAACCCGGGTCATTCGGCGATTGGCTTCTACGGTGCCCTGTGGTGGTTTGGTGCCCCGGTTGCGGCGATGCTGGGCATGCTCGTGTACACGCGCGCTCGCGTGAAGGACGCGCAGTATTTCTCGCCGCGTGCGGCGCATCAGCGTGCGCGCGCTAAGAAGTAGCCTGAAGGCTATTACTATGTCATAACGTGGGGGAGGGGCGTTCCGGTTAGCCGGGACGCCCCTCCTGCTGTTTTTGGGCGCTGCACCGCTGCTGTCTTCTGCACCCGCCGGATAGAGGCTCAGGTAGAGGACAATAGGGAAGAAAATTTATGCGTTATTCGGTGAATTTAGCGGAGGTGGAAATAATGGCAACTTCATCAAAAAATTCATATGACGAAGATTTCATTTTTGGCTTAATCTATTTTTAAAAGCCAGCCGACTAGTCGTAATGCAAATAAATACCAGGTCAGCCTAGCCTAAAAAATACCCCCACAAACCCAATGACCCACTGTCTGATACACCACGAAAATACTGTTAAACAGTCAGCGCGCGATAGACTATACACAGACTTCCCCGCCGGGTACCAACCACTCGGCGGTTTACTCTGTAGATTCTGCCCTGCAGCAGACGACCCGCAGAACGGCGGGCACGGGGCGAACAGCTTCTAGAAAGGCACACCAATGACCTACGTAATCGCGCTTCCCTGCGTGGATGTCAAAGACCGCGCATGCGTTGAAGAATGCCCCGTCGACTGCATCTACGAAGGCGAACGCACCCTGTACATCCACCCCGATGAGTGCGTGGACTGCGGCGCCTGCGAGCCCGTCTGCCCCGTAGAAGCAATCTACTACGAAGACGACGTCCCCGAAGAGTGGAGCGAATACGTCAGCGCCAACGCAGACTTCTTCGACGACCTGGGTTCCCCCGGTGGCGCAGCAAAGCTCGGCCCCACCGGCAAGGACGTGCCCTTCATCGCGGCACTGCCCCCTCGTGGCGAGTAATCCCTGCGGCGAGTAATAACGACAACCGCATAGACTGACCACACCCGCTAACGGGTGCCAAGAGCCTCCATCTAGCACCCGGTGCCCACGCACCGTCTAGGCGCTGGAATGGAGGCTCTTGCTGTAGGCACGCCAGCGCCCGGACGCTAGACTAAAATGACGAAAACTATTCCCAAGCAACCAGGTGACACAATGACTTACGGCCTGAACCTGCCCGAATACCCCTGGGAGGCGCTCGCCCCCTACCGCGCAACCGCGGCCGCCCACCCGGACGGTCCGGTGGACCTGTCCATCGGCACCCCGGTCGACCCGACCCCGCAGAACATTCGCGAGGCGCTGGCTGCTGCCTCTGACGCTCCCGGCTACCCGACCACCCACGGCACCCTCGCCCTGCGTGAGGCTATTGCTGAGTGGTTTGCGCGCCGCCGCGGCGTGACCGGTCTGAGCCCGGACGCGATCATGCCCACGGTCGGCTCGAAAGAGCTTGTGGCGTGGCTGCCGTTCCTGCTGGGTCTGGGCCCGGGCGATGTGGTCGTGTACCCGCGCGTTGCGTACCCCACCTACGATATGGGTGCCCGCTTCGCCCGCGCCGAGTCCGTGCCCGCTGACAGCCTGGATGAGCTGGACGCTGACACCCGCAGCCGTGTGAAGCTGATTTGGGTGAACTCCCCGGCGAACCCGAACGGTGTGGTGCGTACCGTGGAGCAGCTGCGTGAGATTGTGGCGCAGGCGCGTGAAATCGGTGCCGTGGTGGCATCTGACGAATGCTATGCGGAGCTCGGTTGGGGTGCTTGGGATGAGGTGCGCGGCGGTCAGCCGGTGCCGTCTATCCTGGATCCGCGCGTGTGCGATGGCGACTTCACCGGCCTGTTTGCGGTGTACTCGCTGTCGAAGCAGTCGAACCTCGCCGGTTACCGCGCCGCGTTCATCGCCGGTGCCCCCGAGCTGATGCCGAACCTGATTAATAGCCGTAAGCACGCCGGCATGATTGTGCCCGCCCCCGTGCAGGCTGCCATGATGGTGGCGCTGGCTGATGAGGCACACGTGGAGGCTCAGAAGGACCTGTACCGTGCCCGCCGTGAGGTACTGCAGGAGGCGATTGCCGCCGCCGGTGGCCGCATCGAGAATTCTGAGGCTGGCCTGTACCTGTGGACCACTTTCGGCGAGTCCACCTGGGATTCGATTGGTCGCCTGGCGGAGCTGGGGATTATTGCTGGCCCCGGCGTGTTCTACGGCGAGGACGGCGAAGGCTACGTGCGTATCGCCCTGACCGCTTCTGATGAGGCGGTGGCGAAGGCTGCTGAGCGTCTGAAGGCATCTGCATCTAAGTAGTCCCGACAGGTCTAACT
Source organism: Rothia sp. HMSC066G07 (assembly GCF_001814485.1). NCBI lineage: Bacteria > Bacillati > Actinomycetota > Actinomycetes > Micrococcales > Micrococcaceae > Rothia > Rothia sp. HMSC066G07. The sequence continues at coordinate 24,901 of NZ_KV816920.1, forward strand.
AGCCTGCATGGCAGAAAGCCCCCGCGCCCTCCCACTAGGGAGGAAACGCGGGGGCTTTGCTGTATCCGCTGATTGCCGTTGGCTGAGGAGCCCGAACGAGAAGGGCTACTTGCGGCCGCCGGGCAGAACGAACATCTGAACGGTCGGCGGGTTCGGGTTATCCAACTCGCCGGGAATCAGCTCGCGGGTCACCTTAGCGGAGGTGCGCGATGCCAGGCGGTCGGTAATGCCGGTTGCCACAGCCGTCAGGATGAAGTTCACAATCACGAACAGCGCCGCTGCCAGAAGCAGGGTCTGCAGCACGTTACCGTCACCGGAGCCGATGCGGCGCGCCGAAGCGAGCAGCTCGGGGTAGGAGATGATGTAACCGAGGGCGGTGTCCTTCAGAATCACAACGAACTGGCTGAGCATCGAGGGCATCATCGCGGTGAACGCCTGCGGAATCAGAATCTGAATCAGAGTCTGGCTGGGGGTCAGACCGATTGCCAGACCCGCCTCACCCTGACCGCGCGGAAGCTGCTTCACACCCGAACGCAACAGCTCAGCAATCACCGAGCCGTTGTACAGGGTCAGGCCAATCACCACGGCGATGAAGGGCAGCTGAGCCGGCGGAAGGCCGCTGTACTTGCCCAGGAACAGCCAGAAGAAGATCATCATGATCAGCACGGGCACGGCGCGGAAGAACTCCACGACCACGGTACCAATCCAACGGAATACACGGTACTGAGACAGTCGAGCAATACCGAAGAGCAGACCGAACGCGATGGAGGTGACCACCGAAATCGCTGCCGCCGACAGGGTTGAGGCGAGGCCCGGCAGGTAGTAGGAAGTCCAGGCACGGGCGGTGAACAGATCAGTCCACTTCTCCGGCTCCAGCTGGCCCTTCTCACCCATCACGGTCAGCACGTACACCGCGAAAATCGCGAAGACGATGAGTGCCGCAATGTTGAAGATGCGGGTGCGGCGCTGAGCAATGGGGCCCGGCTCATCGAAAAGCACCGAAGAAGCGGCGCGGGTTTCATTACTGATAAAGGGGTTTTTCATCGCTTCACCGCCAGCTTACGAGAGGACCAGGTGGTCAGGACACCAATGGGAACAACAATAATCACGAAGCCCATTGCGAAGATCATGAAGATGGCAAGCACCATGTTCGCGTCGAACTCAATCATGGACTTCATCATGCCGGAAGCCTCAGCCACCGACGCCACGGAAGCCACGGTCGTGTTCTTCGCCAGAGCAATCAGGGTGTTACCGAGCGGGGTGATGGAACCGCGCAGAGCCTGCGGGAAAATCACCAGGCGGGCGGTGTCGAAGAAGCCCAGACCGATAGCGCGTGCTGCCTCAGCCTGCCCCTTCGGCACGGTGTTCACACCCGAACGAATCGCCTCGCAGATGAACGCCGCGTGGTAAATCGACAGCACAATCACCGCGTACACGAAGAAGTTCGTGTCAAAATCGTGCGAGAAGGAGAGCTGGAACTGAGTCCACACACCCAGAATCGCCAGGGTCATCAGAATAGTCAGCGGAGTGTTACGCACCAGGTGCACGTAGGCGGTACCCACCCAGCGCAGGGACGGAACGGGGCTGATGCGCATGAGCGCCAGCACGGTACCGATGACGAAGGAGCCAATAGCCGCCCAGAAGGTCAGCTCAATATTGGTCATGAAGGCGCCGAGCACATCGTACTTTGCCAGGAGGGCGCCGAGTTGGTCAAAGAATGACATTCGTGAACCTCTCTAGAGACTAGGCGCAGGAAGCGCTCGGGGACGGCGGGTTCTTTTCGGTGTTGTAGTGGTAGCCGGTACCTTCGGTGTACTTGGTGACCAGCCTCTCCCAGGTGCCGTCGGCGACCATCTCGTTGATTGCCTTGTTCACGGCCTCGCACTTGTCGGTGCCCTTGGGCAGACCCACACCGTAGCGTTCAGTGGTGAACGGTGCACCAACCACCTTCAGCTTGCCCTTGTTCGCCTTGGTGGCTGCCAGACCGGCGAGGATGATGTCGTCGGTGGTGACGGCGTCCACCACGCCGCCGTTGAGGGCGACCACGCAGTCGGAGTAGCTATTCTGCTTGACCAGGTTCACGTTCTTGGCGAACTTGTCCTGCACCTTCTGGGCGCTGGTGGAGCCGGTGACGGAGCAGAGGTTCTTGCCGTTGAGGTCGTCCGGGCCGTGAATATCGGTGTTATCGGCACGCACGAGCAGGTCCTGACCCGCGGTGTAGTAGGGGCCGGCGAAGTCCACGGTCTTCTTACGGCTATCAGAGATGGAGTAGGTCGCAAAGATCATGTCCACCTGGCCGTTGTTGAGCATGTTCTCACGGTTGGCACTGGGGGACTCGACGAACTCAATCTGGTCTTCGGAGTAGCCGAGCTTACCGGCGATGTAGCGTGCTACGTCCACATCGAAGCCGGTGTACTGGCTGCCATCCTGGTAACCGAGGCCGGGCTGATCGAACTTGATGCCGATGCGAATCTTGTGGTCGTTGTTTGCGCTGGAGCAACCGGCGAGGGTGCCGGTGAGGGCGAGGGATGCTGCCGCGGCGAGCGCTGCCAGCTTGCGTGAATATTTTTTCATTTCACCCTCCGGATTAGTGGTCGATGATCTTGGACAGGAAGTCCTTGGCGCGGTCGCTCTTCGGGTTGGTGAAGAACTCGTCCGGGTGGGCTTCCTCGACGATTTCGCCGTCGGCCAGGAACACGATGCGGTCGGCGGCCTTGCGGGCGAAGCCCATCTCGTGGGTCACCACGATCATGGTCATGCCTTCCTTCGCGAGGGAGACCATGGTGTCGAGCACCTCGTTGACCATTTCGGGGTCGAGCGCGCTGGTGGGCTCGTCGAAGAGCATGACCTTGGGCTTCATGGCGAGGGCGCGGGCGATGGCGACGCGCTGCTGCTGGCCACCGGAAAGCTGGGCGGGCATCTTGTTCGCCTGGGAATCCACGCCGACCTTTGCGAGCAGCTTCATGGCCTCCGCTTCTGCCTCCGACTTGGAGATTTTGCGGATGCGGCGGGGGCCGAGGGTCACGTTATCGAGGATGGTCTTGTGCGCGAAGAGGTTGTACGACTGGAAAACCATGCCGACCTCTGCGCGGAGCTTGGCGAGGGCGCGGCCCTCCTTGGGCAGTTCCTGCCCGTCAATCTTGATGGAACCGCTGGAGATGGTTTCGAGGCGGTTGATGGTTCGGCAGAGGGTCGATTTGCCGGAACCCGACGGGCCGAGGAGGATGATGACTTCGCCCTTGCCCACGGAAAGGTTGATGTTCTTCAGAACGTGATTAGTGCCGTAGTACTTGTTGACGTCGGTAATCTCTACGAGATTTTTCTGTGCTGCGGGAGCTGCCTGTGCGGACATCACTAACCTTTCATGTGAGATGTATCTATGATGCGGGTTACAAAAATGGTGTGTTTTCAGTTTACATGCGCCATGTAACACGCGTGTAAATTATTCGTTTCCCTATTGAAACACTGTGAATTTTTAAGGGGTAGTGCATAGTTATAGTATTTTTGACGTAAAAATACGGGTCAAAAGCACCTCTTCTGCGTAAAAGGCCCTGACTAGGAGTAACACCGCAAATACTCGGCATGCTCCCGGGAGATGCCAACCGCCTCCGGTGTGTAACTCGCCTGCCGGCAAAAATTTCAAAAAAGCGCGCAAAAATGCCCGATAGGTGATATAACACCTATCGGGCACTCTTCAACACCCCTCACAAGGGGCTAAAACAGCTTAGGCTTCGTAACCGTTGGGGTTGTTCTTCTGCCAGTTCCAGTGGTCGCGAATCATGGTCTTAATGTCGCGGCTAGCGCTCCAACCCAGATCCGCCAGAGCGGAGGAAGGATCAGCGTAAGAGACTGCAACGTCACCGGGGCGACGATCCACAATCTTGTACGGCAGTTCCTTACCGCACGCCTCCTCGAACGCGTGCAGAACCTGCAGAACCGAGTAGCCGTTACCGGTACCCAGGTTCCAGGTGTGCAGGCCGCCGTGCTCAGTAATGTAGTTCAGCGCCTTCAGGTGGCCGTCAGCCAGGTCAACCACGTGGATGTAGTCGCGCACGCCGGTACCGTCAACGGTCGGGTAGTCATTACCGAAGACGTTCAGGTGCTCGCGGCGACCCACAGCAACCTGCGCGATGAAGGGCACCAGGTTGTTCGGGATGCCCGCCGGGTCCTCACCGATACGGCCGGACTCGTGCGCACCAACGGGGTTGAAGTAACGCAGCAGAGCAATGTTCCACTTGGAGTCGGAAGCAGCCAGGTCGACCAGCATGTCCTCAATGTGCTCCTTGGTGCGGCCGTAGCAGGACTGCGCATCCATGTTCATCTTCTCGATCAGAGGCATGGACTCGGGCTCACCGTACACGGTAGCGGAGGAGGAGAACACGATGGAGTGGCAGTCAGCCTCGTCCATTGCGTACAGCAGGTTCAGGGTGCCAGCCACGTTGGTCTGGTAGTACCACAGCGGCTTCTCAGCGGACTCGCCCACAGCCTTCAGGCCCGCAAAGTGAATCACAGCGTCGGGGCGAACCTGCTTGAAGAGAGCCTTCATACCTTCGAGGTCGAGCAGGTCAACCTTGTGGAACTCGGGGGCGCGGCCAGCGAGTTCAGCGACGCGCTTGAGGGACTCCTCGGAAGAGTTCGCGAGGTTATCCATGACGACGACGTCGTGGCCTGCCTTGAGCAGTTCAAGTACAGTGTGGGAGCCGATGTAGCCGGCGCCGCCGGTAACGAGTACCTTCATGATGTCCTTTCGGGCTTTATATATCCGGAAAAAGTGCTCCGGATGGGGGACAAAAGCTGTTGAGCTGTATCTAATGGTACAGCCGTGCACGTGGTGTAAGTACTGCGGAACACTGTGCGCTTGTGCACTCTGATGTGAGCACGTGGGAAGCGTTCTTTAGGTGTGTCGACACTCGCTTTTGCCCAGCGCCTGAATCCGCGTATCAGCTGATTTCTGATCCGACTTCTAATCCCACCAGAAATACCACTGGCGGCTCTGGTGAATAAACTCCGTCAGCTGCTCAATATCTTCAAACACCTGGAACGGAAGATCGGAACAGAATGCGAATTGCTCGACCGCCAGATTCTTCGTCTCGACCGGGTCGGTGACGGGGCGTTCCACCAGAAACTCCAGGCAGTCAGCACCGTCAAGAGCCGCCGGGATGGCACCGTACTTTTCACGCCAGTAGTGGGTGAATGCCAGCTGCGTTTCAGCGTCCGGGCAGTCATTCCAGCCGCCGAAGGGCAGGTACGCGGGAATATCGGCAGGGTCATCGGTCGGAATCTGTAGTAGGAGCATCTCGCCTTTCTCCTCTTCATCCAGGAGCTCGTAGCAGAGAAGGGCAGAAAGAGTCGGGGCGTCATCTTCGGGCTCCTCATCGGGCAGAAAATCGGAGCTCATAAACTCGTCAATAAGCTCGTTGAGGTTGAAGTCGTCCGGGTCGTCTTCGCTAGTCTCTTCGCCATCGTCGGCAACCCGGCGCAGCTGCTGGGCAATGACTGCGTTGCCGTATTCTTCGGTGGAGGCGCCACCCCGGGCGGTACGGTAACGCTGCAGGACGGCACGAGTGTAGGCGCTCACCTGCTCGGGGGTCAGAGTCTCAACATCGTCAATGATGTCGTGCTCAAGGGACACCGCAATGACCATGCTTTCAAGCACCGTATCGTTCAGGTTTAGGAAGAAGGGGACGAACCCCTCCGCGCGCCCCAGCTTAGCCAACTCATCGTAACGAGCCATGGCATCAGCGGCAGGAGCGCCCATTGGAATACGCTCGTGCGGGTAGGGGAAAAGTCGCATAAAGTGCCGGTAGGTTTCGCTCATCGTCGACTCTGACTTAGTTGATTCGGGCATCTGAGTTCCTCTCTGAACTATACAGGTGGTCAGTCATGGCGGGTGCGCTGTACCCGGTACTACCAGCCTAGCGAAAGCCCGAGCATCCCGCTCTGAAAACGGTCATCGTAGCCGCCGCGGATTCGCGCCCAGTCTGTAAGATCGGCGGACGAGGGAACACCGGGCGCAGAAAAGGGGTCGGGATGCTTCACACATCCCGACCCCTAAAGCCGATCCCTAAAGTTCGCGGGCCGACCCCCAACGTTGGCAAGGGCAACCAGCGCTAGTCCAGGTACAGACTAGTTCAGGTGCAGCGCCTCGTTCAGCTCCACGGTGTTCTTTGCACGCGGCAGAACCTCAATCGCGCCGCTGATCGAATTGCGGCGGAACAGCAGGTTCGACACGCCGGACAGCTCCGCAGCCTTCACCACGCGCGCCTCCTGACCGGGCAGCAGAACACTCACGCGCGAACCAGCGGTCACGTACAGGCCAGCCTCAACCACGCAGTCATCACCCAGGGCAATACCGATGCCGGACTCCGCACCCAGCAGGGAACGCTCACCAATAGACACGCGCTGAGTGCCGCCACCGGAAAGAGTACCCATCGTGGAGGCGCCGCCACCCACATCCGAGCCGTCGCCCACCACAACGCCCTGAGAAATACGGCCCTCAACCATGGAGGTGCCCAGGGTGCCGGCGTTGAAGTTCACGAAGCCTTCGTGCATCACGGTCGTGCCGGACGCCAGGTGCGCACCCAGGCGCAGACGGTCACCGTCGCCAATACGCACGCCGGCGGGAACCACATAATCCACCAGGCGCGGGAACTTATCAATGTGGCTCACGCTCAGGTGACCCAGCTTGCGCAGACCAATCGCAAGCTTCTGGAACTCGGCGGCAAGCACCGGGCCGTGGTTGGTCCACGCAACGTTCGCCAGGGTGCCGAACAGGCCGTCCAGGTTCAGCTCGTTGGGGCGAACCAGAGTGTGGGAGAGCAGGTGCAGACGCAGGTACGCGTCGACTGCGTCTTCGGGTGCCTCATCCAGGTTGATGGAGGCGGTACGCACCTCGGTACGGGCGTTGCGCGCAGGGTGCTCAACGGCCAGGTCCTCCAGCTCGTCCGCGATGGACAGGTCGGGGGTCTGGGTGAGGGAGGGGGCGGGGAACCAGGCATCCAGGACGGTGCCGGCGTGCTCGCCAGAGACAACAACATTGACCAGTGCAACGCCGGAGGCGTAACGGGGAGTGTTTTCAGACATGCTTCCCATTATAGTTTTGGGGGTTAGAGCCCCTTCAAGACCGTCTCATATGCTCGATATCGGCGTTGAGGGCGTGGGTGTGGGCGCGGGCGAACCTGTAAGGTGGAAGGATGAGCGTTTCCCCCAAGAATTCTGAGCGTCACCCTGTACCGCAGCCGCCCCTGAACCTGGACGTGTCCATGCCCGAGCTGACCCGTGCCCTGCTGGATTACGAGTCAGTTTCTGGTAACGAACGAACGATTGCTGATGCCGTGCACACGGCGCTGTCGTTCTGCCCCCACCTGCACCTGACCCGTGACGGGGACGCCATCATTGCCCGCACCGAATTCCCGCCGCTGCCTGGAGCTGAGGGGGAGAGTGCTGAGGGGGAGCGTACCCGCATTATCCTCGCCGGTCACCTGGATACCGTGCCCCTGCCTACCGTCGAGGGTTCCCTGGGTACTGTGCCCTCTACGGTGCGTGAAGAAGAGGACGGGTACGTGCTCTACGGCCGCGGCGCCACCGATATGAAGGGCGGCGTTGCGGTGCAGCTGAAGCTTGCCGCCGAGCTGACCGCGCAGGACACCGACTACAACCTGACCTACATCTTCTACGACAACGAAGAGGTCGCTAGCGAGCTTTCCGGCCTAGCGCGCCTGATCCGCAACCACGGTGAGCTCATCACCGACGCAGATTTCGGTGTGCTGCTCGAACCGACCAACGGCACCATTGAGGGCGGCTGCAACGGCACCATGCGTTTCTTCGTGCGCACCCGCGGCCTGGCCGCCCACTCGGGTCGCGCCTGGCGCGGTGAGAACGCGATTCACGCCCTGGCACCGGCGTTGGCGGCGCTCGCCTCCTACGAGCCGAAGACCATCGCGGTGGAGGGCCTGGACTATCGTGAGGGCCTGAATGCGGTGCAGATTTCTGGTGGCGTTGCCGGTAACGTGATTCCCGATGCGGCGGCGATGCACGTGAACTACCGATTCGCCCCGGATAAGACCCTGGATGAGGCGGTCGCCCACGTGCGTGAGGTTTTCGCCGGATACGAGCTGGACTTTGTGGATCTTTCCCCGGCGGCTCGCCCCGGCCTGGACACCCCGCTGGCGGCATCCCTGATTGAGGCGGTGGGCGAGGAACCCCAGCCCAAGTACGGTTGGACGGATGTGGCGCGCCTGAGCGAGATTGGTATTCCCGCCGTGAACTTCGGTCCCGGTGACGCCCTGCTGGCTCACACCGATAATGAGCATGTGAGCTTTAGCCAGCTGACCCGTTGCCACGCGGATTTGCGTGCCTGGCTGCTCAGCGACCGTGACGAGGATTAGACACAACAGGACTAGTCGCGGCGCTGATTCTGCCGGTGCTGGCGCTACTATTTGAATTTAGGTGACCGTCAGGGGTTGACGGTCCTGCATGATATGAGATTGACATGAACTTTCTTCTGATTCTGCTTGCCCTGCTGATTGTGGGCATCGCGGCGCTCTCCGTTGTGGCGCTCGGCGGTGAGCGTGCCGTGCCCGGTGCCGCGTTCTTTAGCGGCGTGGGCCGTGACGGTTTAGGAACTTTCGACCGTGTGGAGGATTTGACTACCTCGGTTCGTTTCTTCGGCAATCCCGAGGGCGAAAAGGTGTCGGCGAGTGAGTCAGCATCCAGTGATGCTTCTGCCGAAGCAGCCGCAGAATCCGCTGAGGGTGCTGCTGAGCCCGTGCGTCGCGTCGCGGTTCCGCTGGCTGATGATGCGGAGAGCACCTTGAGCGCCCATGACTTTGTGGAGAAGCGAAAGAACCCGCAGGCTGAGGGTGCGCTTTCGGTGGCTGAGGGGAGCTAGTGCCGGTGAGTGTTCCTTCTGCGCACACTAGCCCTGTTCCGCCTGCCCGCGCTGACTCTGCCGCTGACTCGGTACCTCGCACCGCCTCCACGAAGGAGCAGGGCGAGTCTTTTGATGAGTTGCTGACCTGGGCGTACACCGCCGCCGGTGAGCGCCTGCACCGGGTGGGGGAGCGTCTGCGTGCCCTGCCCGCGTGGCTGTCGGTACTGCTGATTTACGGCCTGTCCCGCGTGTGGGGTTTCATCGTGTTTGCCGTGGTCGGCCAGCAGCAGCTGCGCAGCCCGTGGGGTCAGCACCTGGATTATTTGTCGTTCATTAGCATCTGGGATGCCGGCTGGTATGAGCAGATCGCGGTACAGGGCTACCCGAATGAGCTGCCGGTGAACGCGGCGGGTGTGGTTGAGCAGAATCAGTGGGCTTTTTACCCGATTTTCCCGCAGCTTTCCGGTGCTATTAGCCATGCGACGGGCATCGGGTACTACCCGGTGGCGGCGACGGTTGCTCTGCTTGCCGGTTTCGCGGCGGCGTGGGTGATTTACCTGCTGTTTGAGGCGTCGTTGAAGGCGACCGGTTTCAAGAGCGAGGAATCGCCTTCTGCGCTGTCTATGTGGGCTGTGGCGTTGGTGTCGTTTTTGCCGGTGGCGCCGGTGTTGCAGGTTCCGTATGCGGAGTCGCTGAACCTGGTGTTCCTTGCCGGCGCGCTGCTGTGCCTGGTTCAGGGACGCTACGGCCTGCTGGTTCCTGTGGCGGCGTTGGCGTGCCTGTCCCGCCCGGTGGGTGTGCCCCTGGGTGCGACAGCCGGCCTGTGGTGGTTTGCGTGCTGGGTGCGTTCGAGCCGCCAGTCGGGTATGGGCGCGGCATTTGTGCGTCATCTAGGGCAGCTGGTCAGCGCCTTGGTGGTGTGTGCGTGTGCGCTGGTGTGGCCTGCGATTGCGTGGTGGGCTACGGGCCGTGTGGATGCGTACACCGCCACGGAGACGGCGTGGCGCGGTACCCATTTGGCGCCGATTCAGCCGTGGCTTTCACAGGGGTACCTGTACTTTGGGTATGTGGCTCCGGTGTTGCTGACTGTGCTGATTTTGGGTTTTATTGCTTTGTGTTTGAGCCCTCTGGTGCGTAGGGTTTTGGCGGCTCCGTTGAACCTGTGGTGCCTGAGCTATTTTGCGTATTTGATTCTGTTTTTGAATCCGCAGTCGTCGACGTTCCGTCTGCTGTTGCCGTTGTTCCCGTTGGTGATTGTGGCGGCGGCGGCGAGCCGTTCGCGGGCGTATCGTTGGGCGTTGCTGGTGGCGGGTGCGTGTGCGCAGTGGGGCTGGGTTGGCTGGCTGTGGCATTGGAAGCAGCTCCCCGGCGGTGGAGATTACCCGCCGTAAACC